>NZ_JBSGVW010000009.1:12486-273836 GCF_053608645.1 Streptomyces sp. NPDC055013 | reverse complement strand
GTCCCGAGATCGATCCCGACCGCGCGTGCCATCGCTGTCCCCTTCCGCCAGGGCACCCCTTGAACTCCAGCACAAAACTTGAGCGGGTTCTTGTCAATGGGACGGGTGACCCGGGGCCCGGGTACCAAACGGCAGCTGAGCGCCCGCTCAGCGATCGAGGGGGCAGGCCCGAAGGGCCGCCCCCTCGAGGGGCGCGGGGAACTGCGCGACCAGCCACGCCGGCGCAGCAGCCGCAAGAGGCCCTGTCACGGCTCCCCGCGAAGCGCTACGCCAACTTCGCCGACAGCGTGATCGTCGTCCCCGTCAGCGCCTGACTGACCGGACAGTTCTTCTTGGCGTCCTCCGCGGCGGCGGCAAACGCGTCGTCGTCGATACCGGGAACCGTCCCCTCCACGGTGAGGTGAATCCCGGTGATCCCCTCACCCGGCTGGAAGTTCACGTCCGCCGAGGTGACGAGCTTGGTGGGCGGGGTGCCGGCACCCGCGAGGGCGTGCGACAGCGCCATGGAGAAGCAGCTGGAGTGCGCGGCGGCGATCAGCTCCTCGGGGCTGGTCCTGCCGTTCGCGTCCTGGGAGCGCGAGGCCCACGTGACCGGCTGGGCGGCGATGGCACCCGAAGAGTCGAAGTTGACGACACCGTTGCCCTCGAGCAGGTTGCCTTCCCAGACGGTGTGTGCGGAGCGCGTGGTAGCCACGGTTCTTCCTTTCGCGTGGGGGCCCGTTTCCTGGGTCCGTGCCCCCATCCGATCACACTCCGGCTCACTGCACCCGGAAGACCGGCCCACGCGGGGTGAACGGCAGTCGACGGCCCTGCGGGAGCAGGTACGCGTGCTCGCGCCGCACTCGCAGCACGTCGCACCAGCCGTCCGTGATGACCAGGACGGGCGCGCCGGGCGGGAAGTCGTCGGCGCGCTGGAGGAGGTCGATCCCGGGCTGCAGGACCGTACCGCCACGGCCGTGCACCCGGACCCGCCCCGCGATCTCCGTCACCGGCACATAGCCGGCGTCGTAGGGTCCCGCGTCGCAGAACACCACCCGCGCGGCCGGTACGTCCCGGGCGGCGGCGTAGGAGGCGATGGCGCCGAGCGCCTTGCCGAGGAGCACGCTGCCCATCGAGCCGGAGGTGTCCAGGACGACTCCGAAGGTGCAGCGGGCGATCTCCTCGGGCGGGAAGTAGCGCCCCGCGCGCGGGATGTCGGGCGTCGAGGACTGGCGGCGCGAGGGACGGGCGTACGTGCGCACCGGCTCGGGGCGTGGCACGAACTCGTCGAACCAGCGGGCCAGTCGGGCGTCCCAGGGCAGCGGCGGATGGCTGAGCTCGCGGATCTCCTGGACCAGGCCGCCGGGCAGGAAGCCGCGTTCCTGCTGCTGGTGCAGGTCGAGGCCGTGGGAGAGGCCGCGGCGGTAGAACTCGTCGAGGTCGCAGTACTCGCCGGGGGCGCCGAGCGGGGCGCCCAGCACATCGCCGACACCCTTGCCGCGCAGGGTGGCCAGGCGGCGCATGCGGCGCAGGTCGCCGACGATGCGGTCGTACACCTCCTCGGCGGACAGGCCGCTGAACTGCGGGTCGTACAGGAGCCCTTGGGGCATCTCGCCGACCTGCATCTCGCGCAGCCAGCCGTTGATGACGTAGTCGCAGGCGACGTTGAACAGGTACGGGTCGCGGGTGCCGCAGCGGTCGCCGTGGCGCAGGGCGGCGTGCAGCATCTCGTGAGCCAGGATGAACCGCCACTCCTCGTCCTCGAACGTCCGCAGCGGGTTGATGTAGATCTCGCCGGCCTCGGCGTTGACGGCGGCGACGGCGATGCCGTGCGCGCGGGCCAGTTCGGCGTCGGCGACCAGCTTGATGCCGGCCGCGATGCCGCCGAGCAGCGGGTAGGAGGTGATGAACCACTCCAGTGCCCACTGCCACGGCCGCTTCTTGACGGGCTCGCCGAGCATGGATTCGCGGCGGCCGCCCGCCAGGTCCATCGCGGTGGAGACGGTGCGGGTCAGCGCGGTCGCGAAGGCCAGCTGGTGGTCCGGGGGCGACCCGAACCAGCCCATCCACTCCACGAGCAGCTGGTCGGCCGCCGAGCCCGCCGTGCCGCAGCGCTCGTACGCGGCCGGGATGCCGTCGCGCCGCCAGCGCGCGGCGAGCTGTTCCTCGTCGCCGTCCGGGTAGGTCAGGGGCAGGTGGTCCGGGGCCTTGCCGACCGGGAAGGTGAGCAGGAAACGGTTGACGACGACACAGCGGGCGGCGAGGTCGGCGCGGTCGGGCTGCACCGGCCTGCCCTTCCTGGAAGGGACGTGGCCGAAGCCGAGGTGCAGGACGGCGTGCGCGATCGCCCAGGCCCAGGCGGTGGGTTCGGCGATCCGGTCCGGGTGGGCGTGCAGGTCGCCGTCGGAGTCGACGCGGACGAGTCCGTCGTGGGGCGCCTGCTCGCACTTCTCCTGGCGGCAGACGGCGAACTCGACGGTGGCGAGCGCGGGATTGGCGCGCACCAGTCGCAGGCCCTCGGCGAACGCCTCCGCCGCGAGGTCCCGCTTCTTCTTCCCCTTCCCCTTCCCTTTGTCGGGGGTACGGCTCATCGCCGCGCCTCCACCAGCCGGGGCATGTCCCGCGCGGCCTCCACCAGGAACCACGACGGCAGGACCGGGTTGCCGTCCGCGTCGGAGGCGATGACGCTCTGGGCGACCTCGACGGAGATCTCCGCGAGCTGCACCAGCAGCGACTTCGCCCGGTACGCGGTCTGGCGGCCGGTCGCGGACATGTGGTCCTTGCTGACCGGCAGCTCCTTGATGAGACGTCCCCGGAAGGACTCGGCGAGGTAGTAGAGCAGGTCGCGGTCCTGCATACGGTGCGGCCAGCGGGCGTCGCCCTTGATGATGGCCTCGATGCCGTACTGGCTGCGCACGATCTTGACGTAGCCGCAGAACGCGGTGGCGTGCACGGGCGTCAGCGTGCCGTGCGCGAGGACCTTCAGCGTCTCCTCGTCGAGGTCCCGGCCGAAGGAGTGCAGGGCGTCGGAGAGCATGTGCCAGGAACGGGGTGTGGAGAACGGCTCCTCGGTCTTCGGCGGCTTGGACCACAGGTGGTCGGGCCGGTCGATGAGGTGGTCCAGGATCCAGGGGTGGATGCCGTTGTTCGCCGCCCAGGTCAGCCAGTCCTTGGCGGAGGCCTCCAGGTGGACGTGGGTGAGGCGGTTGACGAGCGCGGAGGCGATGGGCCGGGCGAGCGCGTTGTCGGTGGCCCGGTTTCCGGCGCCTATGACGATGGAGCCCATGGGAAGCTCGTAGTTGCCGATACGGCGGTCCAGGATCAGCGAGTAGAACGCCTTCTGCACATCCGGGGTGGCCGCGTTCAGCTCGTCCAGGAACAGGCAGTACGGCTCGTCGCGGGCGATGGCCTCCGGCGGGCAGAACACCGACCGCCCGTCGCGGATCTGCGGCACACCGATCAGGTCCTCCGGCGCCAGCTGGGTGCCGAGCAGGCTCACGCACTCCAGGCCCAGCGACTCGGCGAAGTTCCTGACGAGGGAGGACTTTCCGATGCCGGGGGCGCCCCAGATGAACACCGGCCGCACGGTGGCGAGGCCGAGAAGCAGGTCCGGGATACGGGCGGGCGTGACGGTTACGGCTGCCTGCAAGGCAGGGTCTCCCCTCTTTGCGCCTAAACCGGCGCCGCTCTCGCGGATGTGGTTGCTCGCCGTCGAGGTTCTCAATTGATGGTTGCGGTCGTCATGCGATTTTCTGCATGGCCCGCCGCTGCCGACGCCCGCACTCAGGCGGCCCGCTCCCGCGGCTCCACGTCCAAGGGCACCTGAGGGCCGTCCGCCTCCCGCAGCCAGCGCCGCAGCACACGGTGGACGTGCTCGGCGCCCACGAGGTCCTCCCCGTCGCCGACCGGCGCGGAGAAGGCGAGCGGTGACAGCAGGAACGGCTTGCCCTGCGCCCCGCCGAGTCCGCCGTGCGAACCGATCTGCTCCTCGAACGCGAGGACCTCGCCGTCGGCCTCGTCGTAGGCGGAGTTGACCATGATGTCGGCGGCGTTGGGGAAGGAGTTCGTACGGCGCACGGCGTCGGCGGCGCCCGGCCCGAAGGCCTCCAACGGGCCCGGCTTGTCGTCGAGTTGGTCCAGCGGGATCTCGGCGCCGTACGCACCGAGCACGACCCCTGAGTGCTCCTCGCTGCGGACGAGCAGGAAGCCGACGCCGGGGTGGTTGGCGAGGGTGGTGAGCAGGGCCGGGTGACGGGCGTCGATCTGCTCCTTGGTCATCCGGTGCGGCACGTCCGGGAAGGAGACCAGGCCCAGGTTGCCGGACGCCAGCACGATCGGCTCCGAGCGGCGGCGGGACGGACGGTGCTGCTCGCCGCCGTCCTCGACGGGCCGGCGCAGCGCCGCACGCACGGCCGCGCGGGCCTCGGCGCCGCTGTGGGTGCGCCGCGCCCTGCGTGGCACGGGCAGGCCGCAGCCGGCCCGCACCAGGTCACCGAGGCCGAGGCCGTAGCGGGCACGGAAGGTCTCGCCGGGGCTCTGGCCGTGGTCGGACAGCACGACGATCTGATACGGCCGCGGCGCGTGCTCGGCGACGTTCTCGATCAACGCCAGCGCCCGGTCGAGGCGTTCGAGGACCTTCTCGGTGTCCCGGCCGCGCGGCCCGGAGTGGTGCGCCACCTCGTCGTACGCCACGAGGTCGGCGTAGACGGCGGTGCGGCCGGCGAGCATGTCGCCCATCACCGCGGCGACGACGACGTCCCGTTCGACGACGGTCGCGAAGGCACGGACGAGGGGGTAGAGGCCGCCGCGGGAGACCCTCGGTCTGACCTTGCGGGCGCGGGCCCGGGTGGACTGGCCGATCTCGCGGCCCACCTCGGCGGTGAAGGACAGGGCGGTGCGCACGGCGTTGGCCGGGTCGGAGAAGTACGCGAAGTAGCCCGAGCGAGAGCGGTTCTCACGGCTGCGGCGCTTGGTGGCGATGGACAGCACGAGGGCCTGTTCGTCGGCGCCGCCGCTGAAGAGGTTGCCGCGGCTGGCGCCGTCGGCGGTGAGCAGTCCGCCGTCGCCGGTGCGGTCGATGGCGCGGCGCTGGAGCTCGGCGGCGTTGGCGGGGCGGTTGCAGACCATGACCTCGCGGGCGGCCTTCTCGTACCAGCGGAAGGCGGGGACGTCATGGTTGCTGCCGTGCAGGATGCCGAGCTGACTGGCGCCGGTCTGGCTGGACCAGTCGGTGCGCCAGGGGGTGAGCCGGTGGGTGGCGAGAGCGCTGTCCGCCTCTCCGATGCCGCCGTTGCCGAGCCAGCGGGCGACGGTGGGCATCAGGTCCTTGCCGACGGCGTCGAGGAGGACGTCGTGGCCGACGCCGTCGAGCTGGATGAAGACGGTGCCGGGGCTGGACGGGCCGGGCGGCAGGGCCCTGCGGCGGCGGTCGGCGAGGCGGTACAGGCGGCGCCGGTACGCGTCGTCGTCCCGGACGGCGAGGGCGGCGCCGGTGGCGGAGGCCACGGCGGACATCACGGCGGCGACGATGACGGCGGTCTCGGGGGCGGCCTCGCTGTCGCCGGAGGGGACGAGACGCAGGGCGACGATCAGCAGCGAGCCGTTGAGGAAGAACACCAGCAGGCCCAGCACCAGGGCGGGCACCAGCAGCAGGAGCCGTACGAGGAGGGGCCAGGCGAGCGCGGACAGCAGACCGAAGGCACCGGCGCCGAGGGCGGCGGTCATGGCGATGTGGGTGGCGCTGTCACCGTCGGCCGACTGCAGCTGGAAATCCGGCAGGATCCCGGCGAGCACGAGCATGGTGACGGTGGAGACGGCCCACACGGCCACGCTCCGTCCGACCTGACTGGCAACCCGCCGCCAACGCCCACCACGCACGCCCAGCCCACCTCACGTCCCGGCCCAGCACCCGAAACGGGCCTTTCACGCCCCAGCCTGGCACACCCCTCCGACACCGGACCGGACACGTCGTCCCGCCCGGCCGACCCGGCACGTGCCGCGGGCCGTGATCGTCAACGGCCGTCGTAGCCGGCCGTCGGCATCGACAGCCTCCGGTGTACGCGCGCCTTCATCTGCGCGTCGTACAGCGGCTCCGCGCGCCCCACGATCTCCACCCGCACGCCCCGCCGGGCGCACTCCGCGGAGAAGTCGTCGACGGACGACAGCGCGCTCTCCAGCACTCTGCGGCTGGGCGCCACGAACAGGTCGAGGCCGGGGCGGACGCCCTCCCACAGCACGCTGTGGTCCGCCCGCAACCGGCGTACGAGGAGTTCGCGCGCCACGACGTACCCGTGCTCGGCGGCCCAGCGCGCGCACATCGCGTGCTGGCTGCGGGAGTCCACCAGGAAGGGCTCGGCGTCCAGCTCTTCGAGCGGCGTCAGACTGGCGATCGCCGTCACGCGCACTACGGATGCCCCCATGGCGTCCCCCTCACCTCCGGGTTTCGCCGCCGACCCTACTGCAGCCCGTACGCTTCGGGGAGTCGCGCGAAGGGGGCAATGAGGTGCCGGTGGAGATCACCTGGTGGGGCCACGCCACCTGCACGGTCGAGGATTCGAACGTGCGCCTCCTGACCGACCCCTTGTTCGCACGCCGGCTCGCACACCTGCGCCGCCGCCGGGGCGCACCGCCCCCGCCCGGTGCCTGGCGCGCGGACGTCGCCGTGGTCTCCCATCTGCACGCCGACCACCTCCACGTTCCCTCTCTCGCCAGGCTGCCGCAGGGCACCCGCCTGCTCGTGCCCCGGGGCGCGCTCCGGGCGGTGCCGGGCCTGCGCCGGCTCACGCATCTGCGGATGACCGAGATGGCGCCGGGGGACGTGACGACGGTGGGCCACGTGGCCGTACGCGCCGTTCCCGCGCGGCACGACGGACGCCGGCTGCCCGTCGGCCCGCACCGCTCCCCCGCCCTGGGCTACGTCTTCGAGGGCGAGGCACGCACGTACTTCGCCGGGGACACCGGGCTGTTCGACGCGATGGCGAAGGAGGTTGGGCCGGTCGACGTGGCATTGTTGCCGGTCGGCGGCTGGGGGCCGTATCTCGGGGACGGGCATCTGGACGCGGGGCGGGCGGCCGAGGCGCTGGCCCGGCTGGGGCCGCGCAGTGCGGTGCCGGTGCACTACGGCACGTACTGGCCGATCGGCATGGACGCAGTGCGCCCCCATGAATTCCATGCGCCCGGCGACGAGTTCGCACGGCTCGCGGCGGAGCGCGCGCCCGGCGTGGCGGTGCACCGGCTCGCGCACGGGGAGCGCGTGCGCCCGGAGGTGGCCCGGTGACGGTGTGGGCCGCCGCCACGACGACGGTGACGGTGTGGGCCGCCGCGACGACGACGGTGCCGTACGAGTCGACCCAGCAGGCGATCGGCTATCCGACGCTGTTCCTGCTGGTGCTGGTCGGGGCGCTGGTGCCGGTGATCCCGACGGGCGCGCTGGTGAGTTCGGCGGCGGTGGTGGCGTTTCACCAGACGGCACCGTTCTCGCTGGCGCTGGTGTTCGTGACGGCGTCGACGGCGGCCTTCCTGGGCGATGCGACGCTGTACTGGCTGGGGCGGCGCGGCATGCGCTCGAAGAACGGCTCGCGCTGGCTGGAGGCGATCCGCTCGCGCGCGCCGGAGGAGCGGCTCGCTCAGGCGCAGGACAAGCTCGCCGGGCACGGTGTGGCCGTGCTGGTGCTGTCGCGGCTGGTTCCTGCGGGGCGGCTGCCGGTGATGTTGGCCTGTCTGCTGGCCGAGTGGCCGATGCGGAGGTTCGCCCGCGGTAACTTGCCGGCCTGCCTGGCCTGGGCTGTGACGTACCAGTTGATCGGGATTCTTGGGGGGTCGCTGTTCTCGGAGCCTTGGGAGGGTGTGGTTGCGGCGGTTGCGTTGACGTTGGTGATCAGTGTGGCGCCGAGTGTGTGGAAGCGGGTTCGATCCGCCCGGTGATGCTTCGTTGCGGGGTGCGGATCATATGTGGTTGCTCGCGCAGTTCCCCGCGCCCCCAGGTGGCCTGCACTACAGCACCCTGGAAGCGCCGACCGGCATGTCCCACAGGTTTTCCCGGCCCAGTCCCGCCTTCTCCCAAGCCGCGCGCACGCGTGTCAGCGGCTCCAGGACCGGCTCAGCCGACAGGACGAACGTCGCCCAGTGCATCGGCGCCATCCTGCGGGCCCCCAGATCCTGGGCCGCCCGCACCGCCTCCTCCGGGTCGCAGTGGACGTCGCTGAGCCACCACCGGGGGTCGTAGGCGCCGATGGGGAGCAGGGCGAGGTCGATGCCGGGATAGCGCTCGCCGATGCGGGTGAACCAGTGGCCGTAGCCCGTGTCGCCGGCGAAGTACACGCGCTGTCCGTCGGGCGCGGTGAGCACCCAGCCGCCCCACAGACTGCGGCAGGTGTCGATCAGGGTGCGCTTGGACCAGTGGTGGGCCGGGACGAAGTCGAAGCGGACACCGCAGAGTTCGGCGGCCTCCCACCAGTCCAGCTCGGTGACCTGCGTGAACCGGCGGCGACGGAACCAGGCGGCGAGGCCGGCCGGCGCGAACACGGGGGTGTCGCGCGGGAGTCGGCGCAGCGTGGGGGCGTCCAGGTGGTCGTAGTGGTTGTGGCTGATGACGACCGCGTCGACGCGCGGCAGGGCGCTCCAGGGGACGCCGACGGGGGTGATGCGGGCCGGGGTGCCGAGGATGCGGCGCGACCAGACGGGGTCGGTCAGGACCGTCAGCCCGCCGATCCGGACCACCCAACTGGCGTGGCCCGCCCAGGAGACGGCGACCGTGCGCGCGTCCACGCGGGGCACCGGGCCCGGCTCGAAGGGCAGCTTCGGGATGTCGGCGAGGGCCGCCCGGCCGGGGCGTACGGCACCCTCGCGGGCGAAGCGGGCGAGGGTCTTGAAGCCGGGCAGCGGGGCGGTGAGCCGGTCGTGGAAGGTCCGCGGCCACACCCGGTGTTCGCCCAGCGGGCGGGGTGCGGCGAGCGGCGGGAACGGGGGTGCGAAGGGCAGCGGGTCCGCCGGGGCGTCGGCTTCCCGGGTCGTCGTACGCGGTGATGTCGACATGGATGAGTCGGACTGCTGCGTCATCGAGGAGGCTCCCATCGCTGAGCTTCGTCACGGAGATCGTCGAAGACCGACTTCAAGTGGATCAACGCACGGTGCACGTGTGGCAGTTCCAACGGCGAGGGTGACGTGATGCATTCCGCGCGTTCGGCTTCGGTGCCGGCCAGCAGGGGGCCGGTGGACAGCCGGACGCGCAGCGCGCCGAGGTCGTCGCCGAAGCGGTGCCCGCCCGGTGCGGGCATGCCGAGCCGCTCGGCGAGGAAGTCCTCCAGGTCCTGCGCGTCGCCCACGCCGTGCGCGGACAGCCCGGCGCGCAGCGGGCCGAGATCGACGTACACGTGCCGCCCGGCCTGCGGGGGCCGCGCCACGGCGCCCGCTGCTACGGCAGTGGCGTGCACGGCGGCTGCCACGCGTGCGTGCAGGCGCACGGTGGCGCCGACCCGCGCGGTGACCGGCTCGGGTTCCTCCAGTGCGTACTGGGCCGCGCGGGCGACCGGGCCGGCGATCCGGGCGCCGAGGGCGGTGAGCACGTCGAGCACGCGCGCGTGGAGGCCGTCGCCGGCGTCGTCGGCGGGGAAGCGGGCCACCGCGGCCGGCCAGCCCGGCGGGAGGTGGGCGCCGGACAGGTCGGTGACGACGGTGACCTGGTCGGGCAGCATCTCGGCGGGGCTGACGAGCACGGTGTCGTGGACGGCGTGCACGGTGTCGCGCCAGGTCTCGTCACTGACGAGGTGCAGCCCCTCTCCGGTGGCCGCCTCCAGGGTCTCGTGCAGCACCTCGGGCGGGGCCACGGTGGCGGTGGGGTCGTCGGCGACGGACAGCACGAGCAGCCTCGGGTCACCGCCCTCGGCGCGTACCCGGCGGACGGTCTCCAGCAGGGCGTACGGATCCGGCACTCCGCCGCACTCCGCCGGTGTCGCCACGTGGAAGACGGGTCTGCCCAACAGGCGTGCGTACGGCGCCCACCAGGCGGCGCAGGGCCGCGGCACCAGGACGTCGCCGCCGATCGCGGCGGTCAGCGCCAGCAGCAGGGCGGGCGCCCCGGGAGCGGCCACTGCCCGCTCTGGCTCGGTCGGCAGACCGCGCCGGCCCCAGTAACCGCACGCGGCGGCCAGGAGGCCGTCGCCGCCGCCGATCAGCTCGCTCTCGGCCCGGCCGGCGGCAGCCGCGAGGACGGCGGCCAGTTCGGGCAGCACGGGCAGCCCGTCGCCCGGGAGCGGGGGCCCGTAACGGACGGGGCCGTGGCCTTCGAGGTCCGTCGGGCGCATCCTTGCCTCCGCGCTGTGCCAGGTGCCTCAGTGGTGCGTCGTGCGGTGCTCCGTGCGGGTCGGTTGTTCCGTGGTGCGGGTTGCGGGTTGCGGGTTGCGGGTTCGTGCGGCGAGAGGGGCCGCACGGTGTGTCGTGTACCCCTCGCGCTCCGGGTACCCATCGTGCCCCCACCCCATGAGTGCCCGCAGGGGTCAGTCCTGCGCGGTGGGCGTCCTGCGTCGCAGCCGGTAGACCGCACCGCCGGCCGCGCCGGCGATCAGCACGCCACCGGCGACGAGTGCGGGGACCGAGTCGGTGAAGGTGCCGCCGTCACCGGCGCGCACGCCATGGCCGACGGCCGCGCTACCGCAGTCCTGCGCGTGTGACCCGCTGTGATCGCCCTTGCCCGAGGGCGCGGCTTCCTGCCACCCGCTCCCGGCCTCGCCGGGTTCGGTGATGCCCAAGTGGGGCTCGGTGCAGGGGTCGCCGCCCCCGTCGGCGCCGCTCCAGCCGCCCTCGGTGCCGTCCTTGCCGCCCTCACCACCGCTCGCCGTGCCGTCCTTGCCGCCCTCGCCGGCACCCTGGGTCGCGCCGTCCGCGCTGCTGCCCTTGCCCTCGCCTTCGGTACCACCCTTGCCGCCCCCGCTGTCGAGGGCCACCGTGAGCGTCGCGCTCCACTCCTTGCCCTCCCCGCCGGGCGCCGCCGGGCAGGCGCCGTCCACCGTCCATGCGGAGTCCGGTCCGGCCGCGTCCGGGTCGTCCTCGAAGTTCTCGGCCGGGGGGATGCGAGCGGTTCCGCGGTAGGCGGGCCCGGCGGCCTTCTCGTCGTTGCCGGAGACCCGCTTCAGCTGGACGGTGCCCTCTTCGAAGGCCTGCGAGGTGGCGTCGATGGTGGCCGGAGCTGTGCTGCCGAGGGCGTCACAGGAGACCGAGACCGTGACGCTGCCGCCCGGAGCGACGGAGCCGGGGCTGACCTCCGCAGTCGGCTCCGCGAAGGCGGCCGAGGCGACGAAGCCCAGGACGACACCGGCCAGAGCGGCGACGGACAGGGCGCGGGCGGTGGGGCGCATGGGGTGAGCTCCTTCGGCCGGCTGCGGGGGTACGGCGGTCGTGCCCCCGCAGCCATGACAGCCCGCCCGGCGTCCGGGCGCGCGCGGCCGGGCACCATTCGCGGGACGGGGGCGGCCGAGTGGGTGACGCCGTACGGTCGGCCGCTCCGTCAGTTCAGCAGCGCGGCCAAGTCCCGCTCCAGCCCCCGCCCCCGCCTGCTGACCACCCCGGCGGCGACGTCCGACAGCTTGCGGTTGGTGCCCTGGGAGATGCGGCGCAGTACGCCGAAGGCCGTGTCGGCGTCGCAGCCGAGGACGTGCATGACGATGCCGCACGCCTGGTCGACGACGGGCCGGGAGCGCAGGGCCGCGCCGAGATGGTCGAGCTCGCTGAGCGCGGCGCGGTAGGAGCGGTCGCGGACCAGGAAGCTGGTGGCGAGTTCGCCGAGGGCGTGCACGGGCCCGTGCGCGACGTCCTCCAAGGCGCCGGGCCGGAAGCTGTAGAGACTGAGCGTCACCGTGAGCCCGGAGCGGAGGAACGGGAGCGTGACGCTGGAGCGCACGCCCGAGTCGAGCGCCATGGCGCGGTACTCCGGCCAGCGCTCGTCGCGCAGCAGGTCGGCCGAGTCGACGGGCTCGCCGCGTTCCAGGGCCGCCGGGATGGGCCCGTCCCCGGAGCGGAGCTGCACGGCGACGAGTCCGGCGAGGTCGGGGTGGGTGACGGCGGCGGGCCGCTCGGCACCTGTATCGGCCACCATGCTGCTCGCGCCGCAGCAGTCGGCGGTGCAGCGCATGGCCTGTTCGACCAGTTCGGACAGCCTGCGCCCCGGCAGGGCGGCTTCGGCGGACCGGTCTCCCCAACGACCGACGCCATCGTGAGCGGGCATCCTCAACTCCTCCTCATTTTGGGCGCTTTCCCGGTACTGCGCGGCGAAAACAGTGGAGAACAGGGGGACCGGTTGGAGCCCCGCCGCCCCGGGCCACATCGCCGCGAGCTAGGTTCGTCCCCATGGCGAAGACCGACGAATTCGGTGAAGAACTTGCGGACTTCGTGCGCCGCGTCGCGGAGCTCAAGGCGGCACGGACCGTTTCGGGAGGGGACCTGCCGACCGTCCTGGACGCGGCCATCTTCGAACTGGACCATGTCGCCGCCCGGTTGTGGCCGTCGTACGAGCGGCTGACCTCGGGCGAGCTGCCCCGTGCGACGTCCGCCGACCGTCAGGAACAGCATCTGCTGCGGGCGGTGTTCCAGCGGTTTCCGCTGCCGGTCGCGCTGGTGGACCGGGAAGCGGTGGTGCGCCGGCTGAACTTCGCGGCGACCTCCTTCACCGGCGTCCGGGCGGGCTATGCGACGGGCCGGCCGCTGACCGGGTTCCTCGCCCACGCCGACCGGGCGGCGTTCCGTTCGCAGGCCGCCGCGGTGGCACGCGGCGAGGGCGACCGAAGCCTGACCGTGCGCCTCCAGCAGCGCCCGTCCGTCCCGGTCCAGGCGACCCTCACGGCCGTACGCCCCAGCGGGGAGTCCCACACCACCGTGCTGGTGGTGCTGCAGCCCGGCGACCTCCGCGCGACCGGATCCCCCGCTCCGGGCGACAGCCCGACCACCCAGGTCCCCGACCTGACCGAGACCACCCGGCACGCGGCCCTGATGGACGTCCTGGACGAGATGACCACGGCCCTGCTGACGGCACCGCGCGACGACCGCGAGGCGGTCGTCCGGCGCGCGGCCCGCGTTCTGCACGGGCGCTTCGCCGACTGGGTCATCGCCGACACGGGCACGGCAGGCGCGACCGGACTGTCCCGCACGACCGTGCTGGCCCCTTCGGAGAAGGAGGCGAAGACGCTGGCGGCCCGGTCGCCGGCCGACTGCCCCCTCGCCGTGGAGACGGCACGCACCGCCTCCCCCGCTCTCCAGGTCCGCCCGCCGAACCCGGACGCCTTCGGCCATGATGCCGAGGGCGCCCCGGTCCTCGTGCAGGCGAACGTCACGTCACTGCTGTGTGTGCCGCTCACCGTCGAGGGCGCCGTGGCGGGCGTCCTGACACTGTTCAGATGCGGCGCCCGCCTGGCGTTCTCGATGGCGGAGGCGCGGGCGATGGACACCATGTCCCGCCACATCGCGCTGGCGGTGACAGGACCGCACTGAGCGGCGCGTGGCCGTGTCAGCCCACGTCGTCGAGCACCTGCTCGCGCACCCGGGTGCAGCACCGGCTGATCAGCCGGGACACGTGCATCTGCGAGATACCGAGCTGTTCGGCGATCCGGCTCTGCGTCATGTCCCCGAAGAAGCGCATGTACAGGATGGCGCGCTCACGCTCGGGCAGGGCCGCCAGCCGCGGCGCCACGGCCTCGCGGTCCACGACCGTGTCCAGTGCGGGATCGGCGGAGCCCAGCGCGTCGCTGAGCGAGTAGCCGTCCTCGCTGCCGGGCAGCTCCGCGTCCAGCGACAGGGCGGTGAAGCTCTCCAGCGCCTCCAGACCGGCCTTGACGTCGGCCTCGCTCATGTCGGCGTGCTGGGCGATCTCCGCGACGGTCGGCCTGCGGCCCGAGACGGTCTGCAGGTCCTGGACCGCGAACCGCACGCGGTTACGCAGGTCCTGGACACGGCGCGGCACGTGCAGCGTCCACATGTGGTCGCGGAAGTGGCGCTTGATCTCGCCGGTGATGGTGGGCACGGCGTAGCTCTCGAAGGCGTTGCCGCGCTCGGGGTCGTAGCGGTCGACGGCCTTGACCAGCCCGAGGGCGGCCACCTGGCGCAGGTCGTCAAGGCTCTCGCCGCGGCTGCGGAAACGTCCCGCGAGCCGGTCGGCCATGGGCAGCCACGCCTCGACGATCCTCTCGCGGACGGAGTCGCGCTGCTGCCCCTCGGGCAGGGTGGCGAGCTTGCGGAAGTCTTCCGCGGTGTCGGGGGCGTCGTCGTGCGGGTGGTGCTTCGCGCTCACTGAGGTGGGCATCGTGCGTCGCAACTCCCTTGGTTGTGCTTTGGCTTGGACGGTCACCGAGGGAGTGCGGGCGCGCCCCGGGGGACCGGACACACCCGTGGCGGGAATTGCCGCTCCCACGGACGTGCCTCCTGTCCGAAGCACTGGTTGTTCGCCTGCCCTCACTCCTGGTCCGCAAACACCCACACAGGTTTTCCGCCCGCGCGCGGGGTCACTCGGAGCGATGCCGCGCAGCCCAACGGAGCCCAGGAGGTCCCGCATGAGCACCAAGGTCGCCGATCACGTCCTGCAGCGCCTGCGCGAGTGGGGTGTGGAGCACGTCTTCGGGTATCCCGGTGACGGCATCAACGGCCTGCTCGCCGCGTGGGGACGCGCCGACAACCAGCCCCTGTTCATCCAGTCCCGGCACGAGGAGATGTCCGCGTTCCAGGCGGTCGGCTACGCCAAGTTCAGCGGGCGTCTCGGGGTGTGCGCGGCGACCTCCGGACCCGGCGCGATCCATCTGCTGAACGGCCTGTACGACGCCAAGCTCGACCACGTCCCCGTCCTGGCGATCGTCGGCCAGACGCACCGCACCGCGATGGGCGGCTCGTACCAGCAGGAGGTGGACCTGCACTCGCTCTACAAGGACGTCGCCTCGGACTTCGTGGAGACGGTGACGGTCCCCGAGCAGCTGCCGAACGTCCTGGACCGGGCGATCCGCACCGCCTACGCGCGCCGCGCCCCCACGGCGGTCATCATTCCCGGCGACGTCCAGGAACTCGAATACTCCGCCCCCACGCACGACTTCAAGATGGTGCCCTCCAGCCTGGACAGCGGCAGCTGGACGACGACCCCCGCGGACGACTCGGTGCGCCGCGCGGCGGAGATCCTCAACTCCGGTGACAAGGTGGCCATCCTGATCGGCCAGGGAGCGTCCGGGGCGAGGGCCGAGGTGGAGCGGATCGCCGAACTGCTCGGCGCCGGCGTGGCCAAGGCGCTGCTCGGCAAGGACGCCCTGAGCGACGAACTGCCGTACGTCACCGGCGCGATCGGCCTGCTGGGCACCCGCCCGTCGTACGAACTCATGCGGGACTGCGACACCCTGCTGACGATCGGATCCTCCTTCCCGTACACGCAGTTCCTGCCGGACTTCGGCAACGCGCGCGGGGTGCAGATCGACATCGATCCGCACATGGTCGGGATGCGCTATCCGTACGAGGTCAATCTCGTCGGCGACGCGAAGGCGACGCTGGAGCGGCTGATCCCGCTGATCCGCTCCGAGGAGCGCGGCCGCGAGTGGTACGACACGGTGTGCGACAACGTGGCGCACTGGGGTGAGGTCATGGACCGGCGGGCGAAGCTGTCGGCCGACCCCATCAACCCGGAGTACGTCACCCGCGCCCTGGATCCGCTGCTCCCCGACGACGCGATCGTCTCCTCCGACTCGGGTTCGGCGGCGAACTGGTACGCCCGCCACCTGACGATGCGGCCGGGCATGCGCGGGTCGCTGTCCGGGACGCTCGCGACGATGGGCTGCGGTGTGCCGTACGCGATCGGCGCCAAGTTCGCCCACCCGGACCGTCCGGCGATCGCGCTGGTCGGGGACGGGGCGATGCAGATGAACGGCCTGGCGGAGCTGATCACCGCGGCGAAGTACAAGGACCTGTGGGAGGACCCGCGCCTGGTCGTGGGCATCTTCAACAACCACGACCTCAACCAGGTCACCTGGGAGATGCGCGCCATGGAGGGCGCCCCGTCCTTCCTGCCGTCCCAGGAGCTCCCCGACGTCCGGTACGCCGCCTTCGCCCGCTCCCTCGGCCTGACCGGCATCCGCGTGGAGAAGCCGGAGGACGTGACGGCCGCCTGGCGCGCGGGGCTGGAGGCGGACGGCCCCGCGGTGATCGAGTTCCTCACCGACCCTGCCGTACCGCCGATCCCGCCGCACGCCACGTGGGACCAGTTGGAGGCGACGGCCGCGTCGATCCTGAAGGGCGACGCTGATCGTGGGTCGATGATCCGGCAGGGGTTCAAGGCGAAGATGCAGGAGTTTCTGCCGGGCCGGGACAAGAAGGGCGACTGAGTTGACCCACTTCCGGGGGCAGGCCTGGGCATCGGGCGATGCTGGACCATGAACTCGCAGGTCATGACCGCATCCAGACAGTCATCCGGGGAACCGCGGCACCGATGCCCGCTACGACGAACTGGCCTTGCTCCTCGAGCAGTACCGTCAGATGTCGGACAGTGCTCGGTGGGCGAGGGAACCGACGAAATATGCTGGTCAGCGCACATACAGGGGGGCCGCGCAGATCGTTTCTCACGGCCATGTGGATATTTCCCGCCCGATCGCGACCATGAAACCCGTCCCGCGCACCGTGGGCCAACGTCCCGACCATCGGCGGATGAGGGCCCGCCGGTCGGCGGGGGCAGTCCGGCCACCTGCCGGATGGCCTTACCGGCGCGGTTCCTGAAGTCTTGTGACCGGTGCGGTCGGCTCGATCTCCTGGCGGCTTCCGTGGTCCACGTCGTGGACATTCGGGTGCCGGGCACCGATGGCTTGGAGGATCGGACCGCGCTGGGTCCCTGAGGGTTCGCCGCCGCAGCCATGGCGCCGACCGTCCCGCGGACCCGTCTCTTCCAGTCCGGCTCGCTGGAGTGCCTGTCACAGCGGGCCGCCCAGCCCGTCTGCTTGATCACGTGACCGGGCCGGGAGCGTCCCCGCCCCGAGCGGAGAAGGAGGTCACAGGATGGCTCTGCGAGTGACCATGCTGTGTGCAACCGGCGCGGAAGTCAGCGATCACCTGATCTTCGGGGACGGCGCCACGAGTGACCGCGGCCGGCACGAGGACAGGGTGACGGAGTCTGTCCTTCCGCCGTACGCACTGGCGCTCCGAGCGCCCTCCGCCCGCTGCGCACGGACCGCTCAAGCCTTCTCGATCGCAGCCACGCCCGAGCATGCCCTGCGTGACCTGGACTACGGCAGCTGGTACGGCCGCCCGCGCAAAGACATCCTGGCCGAGGACCCCTATGGCTTTTCCGCTTGGGTGACGGATCCCGACGCCGCACCGCACGGGGGCGAGTCCGTCGCTCGGCTCTGCCGTCGGACAGCGGCATGGCTGAGTTCTCTGCCCGCCGACACGGGGCGCGTACTCACGATCACCGAGGCCGCCGTCATCCGAGCCTCACTGGTCCACGCCCTGTCCGCACCTACCCGCGCCTTCTGGCATTTCGGTGTTCCGCCCCTGTCCGCGTTCACGCTGACGATGCGCGAAGGCTGCTGGGATGCCCGGCTCGGCCGCATGGTCATCCCCCAGCAACAGCCGTCGGCCGGCAGTTCTGCATCCGTCGCGGTGCTGAGCAAGCGGGCAATCGGACGGTATCCACCTCTCCTCGTCCGGCCATGACTTCCACGCCCTTCTCGTCAGCGGGCTGGTGCAGCAGTTCGCTGGGGCGAACGGCAGCGGCGCCACCACGGCAAAGGGAACGAACTCAGCAGGGTGGACAGCGCCGACGCCCAAGGCGCCGGAATGCCGGGCGAGCCACGGCGACCATTCATCACGTCCCGGGCACCGCGCCACCCGTGGATGGCCTGGGCGGAGTCGCCGACCATCACCGCGTGTCGGACGATGCGGAAGAGTTCGGCCGGGGCCCAGAGGCCATCGAGTGGCAGACAGAAGAGTCAGTGGCGAGTGTCCGGGGCCGCCGCGTGATCCCGCGGGTCACTTGATGTGGCGGGCGACCTTGGTGACGGCGTGGAGCAGGTACTCGAGGGGGCCGCGACGGAACATCCGGCTCCAGGCCCACGCCAGGAGCATGGCGGCGCCGATGAAACCCAGGAGCACCGCAAGCGCCGGGAAGTCCTGGCTGTCGATGCCGAGGACGCGGATGGCGACTATGTGCAGGACGTACGCGGTCAGGGACATCGCACCGACCGCGCAGACGGGTGTCGCCAGACGCGCGGAACGACGCATGCGGGCGGTGGCCATGAGGCACAGGGCAAGGACGACGAGAGCGACGCCCGTGTTACCGAGCAGGGAGGCGGTCGTCTGGCTGTGCGGTGCGGCCACCAGCAGCCAGGCCGGAGTGTGTCCGACCGGCTCGCCCACGGCGTCGGACCACCAGGCCGATGACGCCGAGCCGCCGTCCGTGGCCGCGGCGATCGCGGTGCTCGCGTGCGGGGCGAGGGTCAGGGCGAGCCAGGAGCCGCCGTAGCCGAGCACGGCCAGGGCGGCGCCCGTCAGGGCCAGCCGGCCACGGACTCGGGCGCTCGTCAGGTCGAGGCGGGCGACCGCCATGCCCGCGATCATGAACGGTGCCCAGGTGAGGACGGGATACCCGCCGGTGAACATCAGGCCGAGCAGGCCGTCCGTGTCGCTGATGCGGGCCGTTGGATCCCAGCTGATGACGGTGTCGGCCCAGCTTCCTTCGTCGATCGACTGGTGGATGAGATACAGCAGCTGGGGCAGGACGACTGCGCCCACGGCAGCCACGATCGCCAGCGTCCTGGCCGACAGCCGGTACAGCGGGAGGACGCAGAGGAACGTGAGCCCGTAGTAGGCCAGGATCACGTCGACCGACGTACCCAGCGCGGCCAGGGCGAAGCCCAGGGCGATGAGGACGACGGCCCTGATGACGACCCTTCCCGCTGCCTGGCGCCCCCCGCGGCCGGTCCTGGGCTGCGGGCGGCCGGTGATGATGACGAGCGAGAAACCGGCGAGCAGGGCGAACAAAGCGGAGGAGCGGCCCCGTGCCGTCTCCATCAGGAAGCCCAGGAACCCGCCTTCCGACGGGTCGGGGCCGACGTGGGCGGCGTACATGCCGAACATCGCCAGCCCGCGGGCGAGGTCGAGACCGATCAGGCGTCCGGTCGACGACGAGGGACGGGGCGGAACAGCATGACGGTCCCCCTCTCCCGTCGCCGTGAAGAGTGCCGCGGCGGGTTGCGTGGGCGAGGGGCCGTTGTGTGTCATATCTCTTTAGGGTGCACATTCAACGCATTACTGCACATACCGCATTATTCCGGACCTGGCCTGGTGACTGGTCGGGGTCGGCCCCGGTCACCTGGCGGCACCCGATGCCAGGCTCCGGCGGCGGGCCTCGGCATGGGATGACCGGGACACCGGCCCCTTGACGATTGCCGACGAATGGAGCCACAGGTGATCCGGGTGCTGGTGGTCGACGACGAAGCCCTGATTCGTACGGGCTTCACACACATCCTCAGCGCGTCCGAGGACATCGAGGTCGTGGGGGCGGTTCCCGGCAGCCAGGCGGTCGAGGCGGCCGAGGAGGCAGGACCTGACGTCGTACTCCTCGACATCCGGATGCCTGATGTGGACGGACTCACCGTGCTGGCCGACCTCTGCGCACTGCCGGACCCTCCGGTGGTCGCCATGCTCACCACGTTCGGCATGGACGAGTACGTGACCACAGCACTGCGCTCGGGTGCCGCGGGCTTCCTGCTCAAGGACACCAACCCCGAACAACTTGCGGACCTGGTCCGCACGTTGGCGGAGGGCGGCGTCGTCCTTTCGCCCAAGGTCACCCGGACTGTCGTGGACGGCTATCTGGACAACGAACCGAGTGAGCCTGCCGTCCGAGCCGTCGCACGGCTGACCGACCGGGAGCGCGCCGTGCTGATCCTCGTCGCCGAGGGACTGTCCAACAGCGGGATCGGCGGCCGGATGCACCTCAGCATCGGCACCGTGAAGGAGCATGTCAGCTCCATCCTCACCAAGTTGCGGGTGGGCAGCCGTGTCCAGGCGGCCCTGCTCGCCGAACGCGCCGGCCTGCTGAGGCTCCCCCAGGAGGGAGAGGACAGGTGACACCCCGTCGCGTCGTCGCCGCCGCGCTGGTGGACGGCACGCTCATCGCAGCCTCGCTCCTGGATGTCTGGGTCAACGTCGACACCCAGGACCAGCCGGCCTTGGCCTGCGGGCTGCTCGCCGCCGCGGCTCTGACACTGCGCCGTCGGCTGCCCCTGCTCACCTTCGTCCTTGCCCTGCCCGCGACCTTGGTCACCGACGCGATCTTCGCCACCCTGGTCGCGCTGTACACCCTCGCCTCGCTGACACGCCGACGCTCGCTGCTGATTCTCTGCGCCGCCGCGTTCACGCTCAGCGACATCGTTCCGTGGCACTGGCCACCCTCGCTGGAAGCGGTCGGGATCTCCGACAGCTCGCTCTTCATCGCGCTGGGCTACACCCTGGCCACGGCCGCCGCTCCCGTGTTCCTCGGCCAGCTCGTCCAGGCCCGCCGCGAGCTGACGATGAGACTCGCCGAAGTGACCGAAGCGCGGGAACAGGAACGGCTGCTGACCGCGCAGTCCGTGCTGGCCAAGGAACGTGCCCAGCTCGCCCGGGAGATGCACGACGTGGTGTCCCACCAGGTCAGCCTTATCGCCGTACAGGCCGGAGCACTCCAGATGGGCAGCCGGGACTCCGCGGTCAAAGAGACGGCAGCCGCGATCCGGCGTCTGAGCGTGCAGACGCTCGACGAGCTGCGGCACATGGTCGACGTACTGCGCGCCGCCGGCAGCCGCCCCACCGAACTGACCCCACAGCCGTCCCTCGCCGACCTGCCGCGACTGGTGAGCGGCAGCGGCATCGAGACGGAGCTGCGGACCGACCTTCCCGACGACCTCCCGCCGACCGTCCAGCGAGCCGTGTACCGCACCGTGCAGGAGGCACTGACCAACGTCCGCAAGCACGCGCCCGGGGCAACGGCGACGGTCTGCGCCGACCACGAGAACGGGACCGTCCACATCACGGTCACCAACACGGCCCCCACCAGGCCGGCCCTCCCCCTGCCCGGCGCGCATCAGGGCCTGGTCGGCCTGCGGCAGCGCGCCGAGCTTCTCGGCGGCACCCTCAGCCATGGCCCCACGGACGACGGCGGCCACGAACTCCGTCTGGCGATCCCGGTCCCGGGGACGTGGGGCGCAGGATGAACCCGCGCGAGCAGGACCCGAGCCGCGCAGCGGCACACCGGAGACGTGGCGCACCCCGGACGCCGCGCCTCAGTGACCCAGCGCTGCCCCTTCCGGGCGGTCCTCGTCCGGGTTCCTCGGCAGCAGCAGTTCCTCGTAGCGGCCCAGTGCCAGGACAGCGCCCAGCATGAGAAGCGGAAGTAGCACAGCGAGCAGTGCCATGACCTGGTCCTTCCCCAGAACCGAACGTATGTGGGGGATGAGATCCGGGTCACCCTCCCTGCCGTCGGCAAACCCTGTGTCGGCGTCCGATGCGCGGGTACGCGGTGCGGACGCGAAGATCTGGAGGGAGTCATGCAGCGAGGCAGTGACCGGCTGAGCGTCCACCGTGACGACGAGATGAAGCACGAACTGCAGGGGATGCTGCGATCCGGGCATCCCACCCGGACGGAGGAGTGGCACGATCCGGAACCGACCGCCGACGACGACCTTCAGGTCGCGGGCGGCCCGGTGGCGCCGGGGACGTCCACGGCCTCCCTGGCGTTGGTCCGGCTGGAGCTGGCCCGGTTCCTGGGCCGCAGCTCGTTCCCGGCGACCCCACGGGAGCTGATGGGCGTGCTGCGCCGCGGATACGCCCCCGACGCCCTGGTCGAGCCGATGGAGCGCCTGCCGCGCTCGACGCGCTACGCCAACGTCCAGGAGCTGGCCGAGGCCCTGACCGGGGGCGAGCGGTCCACGCGCCGGAGGAACGCATAGCGGCCCGGTCGGTGGGTACTGCGGGCGGGGTCACGCCGCCACGGCCGCGGCACCCGTCACCGGCCGGGAACGCAGGAGGGCCAGCGATGGCTGAATTCGTGAAGGACGTCATGACGCCGGGCGTGGTCGCCGTCCGCCCGGACGCCTCGCTCGTCGAGGCGGCCCAGCTGATGCGGGCACAGGACATCGGTGATGTCGTGGTGGCCGACGGCCAGGACGTCGTGGGCGTCCTCACCGACCGTGACATCACGGTGCGGGCGGTCGCGGACGGCGCCGATCCGCTGACGGTGAGCGTCCGCTCCGTGTGCACCCGCAACCCGGTGGTGATCGATCCGGGCGAACGGGTGTCCGTCGCGGTCGCGTTGATGCGCAAGCACTCCGTACGGCGGCTGCCGGTCGTCGAGAACGGGCTGCCCGTCGGTGTCCTCAGTCTCGGCGACCTCGCGGAGACCGAGGATCCCGACTCGGCGCTGGCGGACATCAGCCGCGCCGCTCCGGGCGAGTGAGCGGATGAGCCACGACCGGGCCGGCGGGATCAGCGCCTACGGCGCCACCGTCGACGTCAGCGACGCCACCCCGTGCAGGTGGGCGCGACCGCGGCGACCCCACGAGGCCCACTTCAGGGCCGCGAGAGAGAGTTGAGCAGCATGCGTATCGCATTTCTGACCGCACCCGAGGGCGTCGAGGAGGTCGAGCTCACGGATCCGTGGCAGGCGGCGGTGAACGCGGGCCATGAGCCGGTGCTCGTGTCGACGAAGCCGGGCACGATCCAGGCGTTCCACCATCTCGACAAGGCCGACAAGTTCCCGGTGCAGGAGGTCGTGGGCGAGACGTCGGCCGACTCCTTCGGCGGGCTGGTCCTGCCGGGCGGGGTCGCCAACCCGGACTATCTGCGGACGAACGGCAAGGCCGTCGCGTTCGTGCGGGACTTCTTCGAGCAGGGCCGCCCGGTCGCCGCGATCTGCCATGCCGCCTGGACGCTGGTGGAGGCGGACGTCGTACGCGGCCGGGTGCTGACCTCCTGGCCGAGTCTGCAGACCGACATCCGCAACGCGGGCGGCACCTGGGTCGACGAGCAGGTGCGGATCTGCGACCACGGCAACAACAAGCTGGTCACCAGCCGCAAGCCGGACGATCTGAAGGCGTTCTGCGAGACGTTCCTGGAGGTGTTCGCCAGGGAGTCCAAGAGGGAGGCCGTCTGACGCGGGCCACCTCCTGTGGGGGTGCCCGTTCTCACCCCGTGCCGCGGTCGCGGGCACCCTCGCGGGTGCGGCCCGAGGCCACGGTGCGGCGTGGGTTGCGGCGCAGGTATTCGCCCTCCAGCTGCGCCATGCGATCGTTGTGGGCCCGCAGCGCGTCGTTCGAGCCGTACAGCAGCGTGTCGTGGCGCGTCCGGTGGATGGTCTCCAGCTCCTTCATGAGCTGCTGGTCGTCCAGCCGGCCGGGGTCGACTCCGGTCATGGTGGTACCCCGCTCGTCGTGTTCAATCATGCGGTCCGGGTACCCGCCCGCTGAGCACACAGCACCCGAGCGGAGTACGGGAGACAGCCATGGATCTCGCCTTCCTGCATCCACTGTACGAACACCCCGGGCCCTGGGCCTCCGTGTACGTGGGCACGTCCCGGCATACGGAGGACACCCCTCATGAGCGGCACCTGACGGCCAGGGCCCTGACCCGCGAGCTGGCCGGGCAGGGCACCGACCATGCGACCTGCCGGGCCGTACAGGACGCACTGGAAGGACTTGAGCACTCGTCGGAGCCGCACGGCCGCGCGATCTTCGCCCGGGCGGGTGAGGTGGCCCTGGATCCGCCCCTGGCCCGCGCCCCGCAGCGCGACGGCGCCCACTGGGCGCCGCTGCCGCACAGCGCTCCCCTGCTGGAGCTGGCGGGCCAGGACCCGGTGTGCGTGGTGGCGTACGTCGACCGCAGGGGCGCCGCCTTCGAGCTGCGCACCGCGCTGGGCCGGCAGGACGTCGGCGCGGTCACCGGGCGGCAGCATCCGGTGCACCGCACTGGCACGGTCGACTGGTCCGAGCGGCACTTCCAGCTCAAGGTGGAGAACACCTGGGAGCACAACGCGGCCGAGATCGCCGACGCGCTCTCCGTATGCCAGGAGGAGACCCGCGCCGACCTGCTGATCCTCGTGGGGGACGACCGCGAGCGGCGGACCGTGCACGAACGCCTGCCGCAGCGGCTGCACGACCTCGTGGTCGAGGCCCCGAACGGCACCGGCAGCCGGCTGCTCGACGAGGACGTCGAACAGGCCCGCGCGGACCACGTACGGCAGCGCGCGGCCCGGGAGCTGGAACGGTTCCTGGCGGCGCGCGAGCCCGGGCCCGAGGGCCGCGCCGGAGCCGTGGAGGGCGTTCCCGCCCTGATGGAGGCCGCGCGCGAGCACCGCATCGACGAACTCCTGATCCGCCCGGACAGCCCGGACGCCCACCGCGAGGTCTGGGTCGGCGAGGACCCGGACCAGCTGGCGGTACGCCGCACCGAACTGAAGATCCTCGGCGAACAGAACTCGTGGTCGGCCCGAGCCGACGACGCCCTGCTCCGGTGCGCGGTCGCGACGGGCGCCGACGCGTTGTCGGTCACCCCGGCAGGACCGGAGAAGGACCCGGCGGGCGGGCTGGGGGCACTGCTGCGCCGGACGTGAGCGGTCGGTGCGCTACCGCGCCCGCTCCACCCTCCGTTCGTCCCACACCGGCTCCGGAGTCTCGCGGACCCGCCCGTCGCTGCCGAACACGAGGTACCGATCGAACGAGCGGGCGAACCACCGGTCGTGCGTGACGGCCAGGACCGTCCCCTCGAAGGCCTCCAGCCCTTCCTGCAGAGCCTCGGCGGACTCCAGGTCGAGGTTGTCCGTCGGCTCGTCGAGGAGCAGCGCGGTCACACCCTCCAGCTCCAGCAGAAGGATCTGGAACCGGGCCTGCTGCCCCCCGGAGAGCCGGTCGAAGGCCTGCTCGGCCTGCTGGGTCAGCTCATAGCGGCGCAGGCGGGACATCGCGGCGCCCCGGTCCTGGGCGTGCTCCTTCCACAGGATGTCGAGCAGGGTCCGCCCCATCAGCTCGGGGTGCGCATGCGTCTGCGCGAAGTGCCCGGGCACGACACGCGCCCCGAGCTTCCACTCCCCCGTGTGCGCCACGCCTTCTCCGGCCAGCAGCCGCAGGAAGTGCGACTTGCCTGACCCGTTGGAGCCGAGGACGGCGACACGTTCGCCGTAGAAGACCTCCAGGGAGAACGGCTTCATCAGCCCCGTGAGCTCAAGCGCCTCGCAGGTGACGGCCCGCACCCCGGTACGCCCGCCCTTCAGCCGCATCCTGATGTCCTGCTCGCGCGGCGGCTCCGGCGGTGGCCCCGCCTCCTCGAACTTGCGCAGCCGGGTCTGGGCGGCGCGATAGCGGGAGGCCATGTCGGGGCTGTTCTCGGCGGCTTGACGCAGTGCCAGCACCAGCTTCTTCAGCTGGGCGTGCTTCTCGTCCCAGCGTTTGCGCAACTCCTCGAAGCGGGCGAAGCGGGCGCGCCGGGCCTCGTGATAGGTGGCGAAGCCGCCACCGTGCACCCAGGCGTCCGCGCCCGCCGGTGAGGGCTCGACGGAGACGATCTTCTCGGCGGCGCGGGCGAGGAGTTCACGGTCGTGGGAGACGAAGAGGACCGTCTTGCGGGTCTCCTTCAGCCGCTCCTCCAGCCATCGCTTGCCCGGCACGTCGAGGTAGTTGTCGGGCTCGTCGAGCAGCAGCACCTCGTCGGTGCCCCGCAGGAGCGCCTCCAGCACGAGCCGCTTCTGTTCACCGCCGGACAGCGTGCTCACCTGCCGCCACTGCGCCTTCTCGTACGGCACGCCGAGCGCGGCCGTGGTGCACATGTCCCACAGTGTCTCGGCCTCGTAGCCGCGCGCCTCGGCCCAGTCGGCGAGGGCCTGCGCGTACTTCAGCTGGGCGGCCTCGTCGTCGACGGTCATGATCCCGTGCTCGGCGGCGTCGACCGCCTTCGCGGCCTCGCGGATCCGGGGCGGCGCGACCGACACCAGCAGGTCACGGACGGTCGTCTCGTCCCGTACGGACCCCACGAACTGCCGCATCACGCCGAGCCCGCCACTGACGGTGACGGTGCCGCCGTGCGGCTTCAGCTCGCCGGAGATCAGCCGCAGCAGGGTCGTCTTGCCGGCACCGTTGGGGCCGACCAGCGCCACGACGGCCCCTTCTCCCACCCGGAAGGACACGTCGCCGAGCAACGCCCTCCCGTCGGGGAGGTAGTACTCGAGGTGCGCGGCTTCCAGATGTCCCATGGGGTCGAATTGTGGGGGCCGCCGAGGAGCCCGGGCAAACGCATATTCCGAAGGCCGGGCGGTTTCGGGCTCCCGGCCCTACGGCGCGTCCTCGTCGACGGCCTGTCCGGCCGGTCCGCTGTCGCCCGCCGGGGTGACGACCGCTCCCGCCCAGGAGAGCGCCTTCCAGCCGCTGTCGGGCGCCCCGTCCAGGACCACCACCCCGGTGTTGTCGAGCGGGTGCGCCGCGGCGAAGGGGACGTCGACGTTGGTGGCCCGGGCCGCCGTCCACATCCGGATCACGGCGCCGTGGCTGACCATGGCGACGGCCCCGGCCCCGCTGTCGGCGGCCTCGGCGACCACGGAGTCGTAGCGCGCCAGCACCTCCGTGCCGCTCTCGCCGCCCGGAATGCGCAGGTCGGTGTCGCCGGCCGCCCAGGCGAACACGGTCTTCATGTAGGCGTGCCCGGCCTCCGTGTCGCCGCGCAGCATCTCCAGATCACCGGCGAACACCTCACGGATCCCGTCCCGGACGAGCACCTCCAGGCCGCGAGCGGCGGCCAGCGGGGCGGCGGTGAGCTGGGTGCGGATCAGGGTGGAGGCGTAGAGCGCGTCGATGTCCTCGTCGGCCAGCGCCGCGGGGAGGGCGGCGGCCTGCTGCTCGCCGAGCGCGGTCAGGCCGGCGCCCGGGACGGCCGTGTCCAGCAGATAGTCCACGTTGGCCGGCGTCTGACCGTGGCGGACGAGGAGCAGGCGCATGTACGGGTTCCTCCGTGTGTCGGTCACCACCGGCCGGACAGCAATCGGCCACTTCAGGGTACCCACCCCTGTATGAGCCCAGACGTCGACCTCACCCTGCCCAAGCCCGGCCGCCACGCTGTGCGCAACCGGCTCCTCGCCCTCGACTCCCGGCTGTTCGAGTTCGCCGCCGAGCGGAACTGGCCGTATGCCGAGCGGGTCCTGCCGCGGCTGAGCCGAAGCGCGAACCACGGAGTGCTGTGGTTCGCGACGGCCGCCGCCATGGCCGCGAGCCGGACACCCCGGGGCCGCCGGGCCGCGGCCCGGGGCCTCGCCTCGTTGAGCCTGGCCTCGCTGACCATCAACACCCTCGGCAAGCGGTCGGTGCGCCGCCCCCGCCCCGTCCTGGACGCCGTCCCGGCGGTCCGGCAGCTGAAGCGGCAGCCGATCACCACGTCGTTCCCGTCCGGTCATGCCGCGTCGGCGGCCGCGTTCGCGACGGGTGTCGCGCTGGAGTCGCCCGCGTGGGGGCTGGCGGTGGGCCCGATCGCCTGGTCGGTCGCGCTGTCGCGGGTGTACACCGGCGTCCACTTCCCGAGCGACGTGTTCGCGGGCGCGGCGCTGGGCGCGGGTGCCGCGTTCGCCGTACGGGGCATGGTGCCGACGCGTGACCGTGCGGTCCCGCCGGCCCGGCCCCGCACGGACGTCCCGGCGCTGACCGAGGGGGACGGCCTGGTCGTGGTGGCGAACAAGGGGTCGGGCAGCTCCGACCGGGTGCACGCGCTGCTGGACATGCTGCCGCGCGCCGAGCTCGTCGAGTGCGAACCGGACGACACCCGGGCCGAGTTGCGCAAGGCGGCGGAGCGGGCCCGGGTGCTCGGCGTGTGCGGCGGCGACGGCACGGTGAACGCGGCCGCCGAGGTCGCGCTGTCGCACGGGCTGCCGCTCGCGGTGCTGCCCGGCGGCACGTTGAACCACTTCGCCCTCGACCTGGGCGTGGAGGACGAACGCGATCTGAGCCGGGCCATCCAGCGCGGTGAGGCCGTGCGCGTGGACGTGGGCCGGTTCACCTGCGGCGGCCGGCAGGGCCTGTTCCTCAACACGTGCAGCCTCGGCGTGTATCCGGAGCTGGTGCGCGAGAGGGAACGCTTCGAGCACCGGGTCGGCACCTGGCCGGCCGGAGTGCTCGCGGCCCTGCGCGTCCTGCGTAGCGACCGCCATCCGCTGCACGCCGAAGTCGCGGGCCGCGCCCACCCGTTGTGGATGCTGTTCGCCGGCAACGGCACGTACCACCGGATGGGCCTCGCCCCCGCCCGGCGCCTGAATCTCGCGGACGGCGTGCTCGACGTACGGGTCGTGCACGGCGGCCGCCGGCCCGCGCTGCGCCTGCTCGCGGCCGCCGTGGCGGGCCCTCTGACCCGCTCCCCCGCCCACGCCGCGGTGCAGGTCGGCCGACTGCACCTGTCCGGCGTCACACCGGGCGCGCTGCTCGCGTACGACGGCGAAGTCACCGAGGTGGGCGGCGAGGTGACGCTGGAGAAGCTGCCGGAGGCGCTGACGGTCTACCGGCCGCTGCCCGGCGCCTGAGCGGTCGAGAGAGTCCGGATGTCCATATACTAAAACGTGGGTCTCAGCATTCGACATACACGCGTACCGTGTCGTCCACCGCCCCGGGGCCGTGTGCCCCTGTGGCGGTACGACGAGACGAGGGGAACAGGCATGTCGAAGCCGCACGCGAAGCCTCAGGAGACCGCCGTCTACACGCACGGGCATCACGAGTCCGTGCTGCGTTCGCACACCTGGCGCACCGCCGCCAACTCGGCGGCCTACCTACTCGGTTCGCTGAAGCCGCACATGTCGGTCCTGGACGTCGGCTGCGGCCCGGGTACGATCACCGCCGACCTCGCGGCCCTGGTCCCCGACGGACACGTCACGGGCGTCGACCGGGCGCCGGAGATCCTGGAGCAGGCCCGGGCCGCGGCCGCCGGACGCGGTCTGGCGAACGTCGGCTTCACGGTCGCCGACGTGCACGCCCTGGACTTCCCGGACGACACGTTCTGTGTGGTCCACGCCCACCAGGTGCTCCAGCACGTCGGCGATCCGGTGGCGGCGCTGCGCGAGATGAAGCGGGTGACCAGGCCGGGCGGCCTCATCGCGGTCCGGGACTCGGACTACGCGGCCATGGCCTGGTATCCGGCTTCCCAGGGGATGGACGCCTGGCTGGACCTGTACCGCCGGGTCGCCCGCGCCAACGGCGGCGAGCCGGACGCCGGGCGCCGGCTGCGCTCCTGGGCGCTGAGGGCGGGGCTCACCGACATCACCGCCACGTCGAGTACCTGGACCTTCGCGACGCCGGACGAGCGGGCCTGGTGGAGCGGGCTGTGGGCGGATCGCACGCTGGCCTCGGCGTATGCCGGGCGGGCCACCGAGGGCGGGCACGCGAGTGCGGAGCAGTTGCGGGCCGTGTCGGAGGCCTGGCGGGAGTGGGGGCGCCACGACGACGGCTGGTTCAGCGTGCCGCACGGGGAGATTCTGTGCCGTAAGGACGCCTGAATCGTGCCTTTCTGGAAACTCGACGGGCAGGAGGTCAAATTATGGTTCCTATTCTGCTCGTACTGCTACTGGCTCTGATTCTCTTCGGTGCCGGATTTGCACTCAAGGCACTCTGGTGGATCGCGATCGTGGTTCTCGTACTGTGGCTCCTGGGATTCGTGATGCGCGGCACAACCACGGCAGGAGGCAGGGGCCGCTGGTATCGGTGGTGAGGAAGAGGACATGCCGGGGGTGAACTGAATTTACCGATGTGAATTCACTCCCGGGGAAGCAGCGGTCCCAGCGGCCCGAGGTCCAGATTGAGGTCCTCGGGCCGCAGTCCGTAGCGCTCGCGCAGCTCGGTCATGCGGTCGTCGAGCAGCATCAGCGTGAGCCCGATGCGCTCCTCCTGCTCCTCGCTCAGCTCGCCCGTGTCGAAGCGGCGCACCGCCTGGCGCTCCATGAGCTGGCGCAGCAACTCCACGACCGTCAGGACGAGTTTCACGAGGTCGCGTTCCACGGTGTCGGGTTCGAGGTCCAGGCGGTTGCGTCGTGATGTCACGTCAACTCCCCCCAGGGTGACGGAACCTGCTCATTGACGGAGCTGATCAGCGCGTTCAGGTCGATACGGACCAGGTCGACGTCCGCGATGCGCAGGGTGATGTCCCCCGTGACGACGACGCCCCCGGCGAGCAGCCGGTCGAGCAGGTCCACGAGGGCGACCTCACGGCGTTCCACGACGGTCACTGCCGCTCCCCCGGTTCCTCCGCGAACTCCTCGGTGAACGAATAGGCCGCCCAGGGCCCGGTGAGTTCGACCCGGATTCCCGGGGAATCGTCCTTCTCCCGGTCCACCAGTTCCACGAATTCCTCGGAATCCGCGCGCGGCACCAGATAGGCGGCGTTGAGCATATTCTGCCCGGACGCCCCGGAAAGGGTGGCGCTCTGCGGGGCGTGCAGCCGGGAATCCTCGGCGAACGCGGAAAGCTTTTCGTGCAGCCGGCCGGCGAATGCGGAGGCCTTTTGCCACACGTCCTCGCGGGCCCGCGTCTGCATGCGACGCCGGCGCAGATAGTCGCGACCGGACGTGCCCGCGGCCTCCGGTTCGGCGGTCTCCGCGCGCTCGGCGGGCTGCTCGGCGTCCGCGGACTCCGTTTCGGCGTACACCTTCACGCCCCACTCGACCCGCCCCTCGAGCCGGTCGAGGATGCGCCGGAAGTCCTCCTCGCGGGCCTCCATCATCGTGCGTACGCCGCTGTCGTCCCGGAAGACGGTGGCGAGCCGCAGCGGCAGCGGGGTGGTGACGACGGTGAGCGCGTCGATGACCTGCTGGTGGGCGCGGGCCGTCGCCGTGAGCCACTCCATGTCCTCCAGGTGGGCCCGGAGGGGCTCCTCGGCGAAGTCCACCTCGGGCACCGTGCTGACGACGGCGATCAGGCCGTGGTGGGTCATCTGCTTCGGCGGCGCCCCGGCCACCCCCGTCAGCTGGGACTGGAGGGCAGAGCGAAAGGGGCGGCAGACGGCGTAGACGTAGCGCAGTGCGGTCATGGGGCCTCCTCCTGTGCCCGGGCGGGCTCCAGCTGGGCCAGGCGCTCACGCAACTCGGCGTTCTCCCGGGTGAGTTCGTCGCGGCGGGCCCGTGTGGACAGTGCGGGGTCGTCCTCCCACCAGTCGATGCCCATCTCCTTCGCCTTGTCCACCGAGGCGACGATGAGCCTCAGCTTGATGGTGAGGAGTTCGATGTCGAGCAGGTTGATCCGGATGTCGCCCGCGATGACCACGCCCTTGTCGAGCACGCGCTCGAGGATGTCGGCGAGGTTGGCGCCGCCGCCGTCGTGACCGTAGGGCTGGGGCAGCCGCCCGGGGGTCGTCATCGGCGGCTCCTGCCACCGGCGTACTCGGCCTCGTCGACGTCCTCGTCCTCGGGCTCCTTCTCGGCTTCCTCCTCGGCCTCGGGTTCGTCCTCGTACTCGTACTCGTCATCGGCCTCGCCGTCGGCCTCGTACTCCTCCTCCGGCTCCTCCGCGTCCTCGTCCGCGTACTCCGCGTCCTCCTCGCCCGCCTCGTCCTCTTCCTCCTCCTCGGCGCGAGGCGCTTCCTCGTCCTCCTCTTCTCCTTCGTACGCCTCCTCGTCCTCCTCCGCGACCGCGTCCTCGTGGCTGCGGACGACCTCGCCGTCGCGGATCTCCCCGCGCCAGCCGTCCTCCGCCTCTCCCTTGAGGGTGATGAAGCGGACGTAGTTCTTGAGGTCGAGGCGGGCGCGGCGGCCCTGGGCGCGCCAGATGTTGCCGGTCTTCTCGAACAGACCCTTGGGGTAGTACTCGATGACCAGCAGGACGCGGGTGAGGTTCTCGGCGAGCCGGTGGAAGGAGACGACGCCCTTCGTGGTGCCCTTGGCGCCCTCCGACGTCCACGCGATGCGGTCGTCGGGCACCTGCTCGGTGGTGTGCGCCTTCCAGCTGCGGTTGGACCAGAAGACCTTCATCTGCCAGTCGGAACTCGTGTCGTCGGCACGGTTCGCGTTCTTCACGCCCTTCGCGAAGGTGCTGAAGTCCTGGTACTGGGTCCACTGGTCGTACGCGGTGCGCAGCGGGACGCCGACATCGACGTACTCGAGGATGACGGTGGGCTTCTTGCCCGCCCCGCCCTTGCCTTTGCCCTTGCCGCCGACGAGGTTCTTCAGCGCCCCGGTCACGCTGTCCTTGGCCCGGGAGGCGCCCAGCTCCAGGGCGGAGCGGAGAGGTCCCTTGCCCTCGGCGAGCTTGCGGCCGCCGTCCAGGGCGAGCTTGGCAAAGCCGGGGCTCTTGCCGTCGGCGATGTCGTTCAGTTTCAGCGTGGTCTCGCCGAGCTTGCGGCCGGCGCCGGTCAGCAGTCGTGTGGCCTGTGCGGCCACGTAGTCGCGCAGTTCGGCCTTGAGCCGGTCGGCTGCCTCGCTCTGGGCGACGCCGCTGAGCGATTCCTTCGCCCCGCGGGCCGTCGAACTCGCAGATCCGAGCGTGTCGGTCATCGCTCGCCACCACCCTTCGGCACCCGGGCCCGCGCGCTCCGGGCGGCCCCGCGTGCGGCGGTCGTCTTCTTGGCGGCCGTCTTCTTCGCTGTCGTCTTCTTGGCCGCGGTCTTCTTGGCGGGCGCCTTCTTGGCCGCCGACTTGGCGGTCTTCTTCGCCGGGGCCGCCGGAGCCTTCTTGGCCGCCTTGCGACGCGGCTTCTCCTCGGACTCCTCGGGCTCCTCGGACTCGGATTCCGAGGCCTCGGGCTCGTCGTGCTCCGACTCCTCGGCATCCTCGTCCCGGCCGCCGAGATCCGGCGTCTCGGGAACGACGCCCTCCAACTGGTCACGCACCTGTGCGGTACGCCCGTGCAGCCGGTCGGCGAAGGCGTCGAGCTGCCGCTCGACGAGGGCGCCCGACGCGGCCTGTCCGACGCCTCGCAGGTCCTCGCGCAGCTGGTCCCCGATCTCCTTGAACTGCGGGTTGTTCTGCAGTTGCTGGGACACCAGGTCCGCGAGCGCCCGCGGGCTCAGATGCATCCGCTTGCCGGCCACCATGGTGCCGATGGCGAACGCCAGTTTCATCTTCTTCGTACGTCCGAGGACGTATCCGGCCCCTACCGCGAGGCCCAGTCCCAATCGATTCATAGTGCCGTCCCATCACTTTCCGGTCCGGTGCGCCCGAGCGCGATCTCCAGCCGGTCGAGGAGTTCGTCCTCCCGGCGGTCGAACTCGTCCTCGTCGATCTCGCCCGAGGTCAACTGCTCCTCCAGGGCGGCGAGTTCGGCGCGCACCGTCGCCGGGTCGTAGTAGATGCGCTCCGCCTCCTGCACGACCTGTCCGATCACCCATGCGCTGCCGCGCACCGGAGCGAACGGCAGCAGCAGTACCTCTCCGACCAGTCCCACGGCCTCACTCCTCCGCGCTCTGCGCGCCGATCGTGGTTCCCGCGGGCTCGGCGGGGCCGGGGTCGACGAAGCTGTACGGCGGCAGCGGGCCGTTGAGACGCACCTCGAGGTGCGGATGGCCCTTGCGGAGCTGCTCCACGGCCGTGAGGAACGTCTCGACGCCGTCGCGATCCACCAGGAACGACACGTTGGCGAGCCAGCCGGAGGAGTCGGGGCCCACGCTGACCGCGTCCGCGGCCGGTTCCAGGGTGTGCTGGACGTCGGTGGCGTCCTCGGCCTCCTGGGCCTTGACCGCGGCGACCACCATCTCGCCGAGCCGCAGCCGCTCCTCGTAGGTGCCGCCGCCCGCCTGCCGGTTGGCCTCCGTGATGGCCCGGATCTCCGGGTTCTCGGAGAGCACCCGGTGCAGTACGGCCTCTTCGGCGTGGCTGGCCTTGATGTTGTACTCGACCTTGCCGTCCAGGGCCGTGAGCCGCTCCTTGTAATGCTCGGCGCGTTCGGCGAGGACTCCGGTGACGGTGTCGTCGTCAGGGGCGACGCTGCCGAACCGCATGGGCAGCACACAGCCGGCCGCGCCCGCCTCGGCGAGCACGTTCGAGTGGGCCAGCAGTTCCCTGCGCTTGGGGCGCAGCCCTTCGGGGGCGTCGCTGACGAGGGCCGCCAGGTCGCCCTGCTTCAGCATGCGCAGCTGGCGGGGCGGGTCGCCGACGCCGCCCACGGCGCTCGGGAGTGAGGGGTGCGAGCTCGCGGTGATGCCGTACACATACGTGCTCACTCCTGCTCCTCCTTCCTGCGGGACGCGGTGGACTTGCGGGCGCGCGGCCTGGACTCGCGCTCACCCTCGTCCCGGTCGTCCCGCGCCTGCTTGAAGGCGTCCGAGATGGTCTCGGCGGCGCCGGACAGCGCCCCCTTTGACTTGCCGCGTGCGCCGGACTCGGTGATCTCCCCGACGAGGTCGGGCAGGCCCGGGCTCTTGCGCGGGCCCGCCTCCAGGTCGAGGCGGTTGCACGCCTCCGCGAAGCGGAGATAGGTGTCGACGCTGGCGACGACGACCCTGACGTCGATCTTCAGGATCTCGATGCCGACGAGGGAGACCCGTATGAATGCGTCAATGACGAGCCCCCTGTCCAGGACGAGCTCCAGGACGTCGTAGAGGCCGCTGCTGCCGCCTCCGCCGCCGGACTGCTGTGCGGGTACCACGGTCATGCCGATCTTTCTCCTTGTCCGGGATGGTGTGACGGGCGTGGGTGTGCGGCCTAGCGGCCGCCGGACCTGCGTGCGTCGGACCGTCCGCGTTCGTAGCGGCGGACCCGGCGATAGCCGGTGAGCTGCCCCTGGTGGTCGAGTTCCACCTGGTAGCTCGCCATCAGGCTCATCGTGTCGGGGACGCGGCTCAGCTCCAGGACTTCGATCTCCAGTGCCCAGCCGTCCTCGGTCTGTTCGAACGAGGACACCGTCTCGGCGTCCTTGCCGGTGAGTTCGGCGAGCTGAGCGCGTGCCTGGCGCAGCACCTCCATGGGGGACGGCTTGTCGTCCGCCCCGCCCTGTCGTTGTCTGGATGATTTGGGTGAGTTCTGTGAATCAGTCATGGGCGCCTCCAACGGCGAGTGGCCCGGAAGGCCTTGGCCAAACCCATGAGTTTGTGTGTCTCAGCCACGGAGTGCGTCGAGCCGGCGGCGCGCGGGTCCCAGCGCACGGGGCCGGCTCATCACCCCCTCCCATGGGTTGGTGCGGGCCTGTTCCACGGCGTCCGCGATGCTCCAGCGGCGGGCGTCGAGATCCGGGTCGTCCAGGTGGGACCAGGTCAGCGGGGTGGCGACGGGTGCGCCGGGACGGGGGCGCACGCTGTAGGGCGCGACCGCTGTCTGGGCGTAGGCGTTGCGCTGCACGTCGAGGTAGAGGCGGTCGCCGCGGTCCTTCTTGCGGGCGGCGGTGGTGAGCCGGTCCGGGTGGGCGGCGGCGAGGGTGTCGGCGACGTCCCGGGCGAACTCGCGTACCTGGTCGTGGTCCTCCTCTCCCTTGAGTGGCACGACGACGTGCAGGCCGCGTGAGCCGGTGGTCATCAGCGCCGACGGCAGCTTCAGCTCGTCGAGCAGTTCGCCCAGCAGCCCGGCCGCCTGCCTCACCTGCCCGAAGTCGTCACCGGCCGGGTCGAGGTCGAAGACCAGGCGATCGGGCCGGTCGACGTGCTCGGTGCGTGACAGCCAGCGGTGCAGGGTGAGGCAGGCCTGGTCGGCGAGGTAGATGAGGGTCGCGACGTCGTCGCAGACCGTGTGGCGGACGGTGCCGTCCTCCTTGGCGACCTCGACGCGGGAGATCCAGTCCGGGTAGTGCTCCGGGGTGTTCTTCTGCATGAACCGCGGGCCGTCGATGCCGTCGGGGTGCCGCTCCAGCATCAGCGGGCGGCCACGCAGGTGCGGCAGCAGGAACTCGGCGACGGACCGGTAGTAGTCGACGAGGTCGCCCTTGGTGTACTCCTTCGCGCCCCCGTCGCCGGGAAAGAGCACCTTGTCGACGCGTTTGACCTCGACGGTACGGCGGCCCGCCCGCACCTTCCTCGTACCGTCGTCGTCGGTCACCGTACGACCGCCTCCTCCACCAGCAGCTTGCCCGCGGCGGCGATGGACGCGGCGTCGATGCCCGCGGCGTGCAGCTGCTCGTCCGGCGAGGCCGAGCCCGGCATCATGCGGACGGCGAGGCGCACCAGGCGGGGCACCGGGCGCCCGTCGAGGAACGCGTCGAGGACGGCGTCGCCGATGCCGCCCTCCTCGTGGTGGTCCTCCACGGTGAGCAGGCAGCCGGTCTCCTCGGCGGCCCGGCGCAGGGTGTCCCGGTCGACGGGCTTGACCGAGTAGAGGTCGAGGACCCTGACCTGGATGCCCTCACGGGCCAGGACGTCGGCGGCGGCGAGCGCCTCGTGCACGGTCACGCCGGCCGCGACGACGGTCAGCCGGTCGCGGTCACTGGAGCGCAGCACCTTGCTGCCGCCGACCGGGAACTCCTCGTCGGGGCCGTAGATGACCGGGGCGGCGCCGCGCGAGGTGCGCAGGTAGCGGACGCCGTCCAGGCCGGCCATGGCCGCGACGAGCTGCGCGGCCTGGTTGGCGTCGCACGGGTACAGCACGGTCGAGCCGTGCACGGCCCGCATCATCGCCAGGTCCTCCAGGCCCATCTGGCTCGGCCCGTCCTGCCCGATCGCGACGCCCGCGTGCGAGCCGACGAGGTTGATGCCGGCGCCGCTGACGGACGCCATGCGCACGAAGTCGTAGGCGCGGGTGAGGAAGGCGGCGAAGGTGGAGGCGTACGGCACCCAGCCACGGGTCGCGAGCCCCACCGCCGCGGCGACCAGCTGCTGCTCGGCGATGTAGCACTCGAAGAAGCGGTCGGGGTGTTCCTTGGCGAAGAACTCGGCGCGGGTGGAGTCGCTCACCTCGCCGTCGAGGGCGACGATGTCGCCGCGACCGGTGCCGAGCGCGGCGAGCGCCTCGCCGTAGGCGTTGCGGGTGGCGACCTCCTCCCCCTTGTCCCAGCGGGGCAGGTCGAGGCGGCCGTCGGGTACGGAGTGCAGCATGCGGGTCGCGGACGGCTCGTGGACGTGGATGCGCAGGTCGCGCCGTCCGCCGAGTTCGGCGATGGCCTCGTCGGCATCCGGCAGCGGCTTTCCGTGCAGTCCCTCACGGTCCTCCACGGCCTCGACGCCCTTGCCCTTGAGAGTGCGGGCGAGGATCACGGTGGGCTGCCCGACGGTGGACTCGGCCTCTGCGTACGCGCGGTCGATGGCGTCCACGTCGTGCCCGTCGATCTCGATGGTGTGCCAGCCGAAGGCCTGGAAGCGGCGGGCGTAGGCGTCGAGGTCATGGCCGTGCCGGGTCGGGCCGCGCTGGCCGAGCCGGTTCACGTCGACGATGGCGGTGAGGTTGTCCAGACGCTCGTACGCCGCGTGCTCGGCGGCCTCCCACACGGACCCCTCGGCGAGCTCGCTGTCCCCGCACAGCACCCACACCCGGTACCCGGTCCGGTCCAGTCGCTGCCCGGCCAGCGCGATGCCGACGCCGACCGGCAGCCCCTGCCCGAGCGACCCGGTCGCGGTCTCCACCCAGGGCAGCCGCCGCGGCGTCGGATGCCCTTCGAGCCGGCTGCCGAGCTTGCGGAAGGTGACCAGTTCGCCGTCCTCGATGGCGCCGGCGGCCTTGTAGGCGGCGTACAGAAGCGGCGAGGCGTGTCCCTTGGAGAGGACGAAGCGGTCGTTGCCGGGGTGGGCGGGTCGGTCGATGTCATAGCGGAGGTGCTCCGCGAGGAGGACGGCCATCAGATCCGCGGCGGACATCGACGAGGTCGGATGCCCCGATCCCGCGGCGTCGGACGCACGCACGCTGTCCACCCGCAACTGCTGTGCCAGTTCGACGAGTTCAGCGGTGTTCATGAGTCTCCTTTTGAAGGGTCCTGGGAGCGGGGTTCGGGGGCGATGGGCGCGTCCGGGTGCGGTTTGTGGACGGCCGGTGTCCCGGGGGGAGGTTCGCCGCCCGTATCGGCGCCGGGGCCGGAACCCGGCTCACGGCCACCCGCTCGGGAGTCGGGCCGCTTCACGGGTCCGGGGGGTTCGGGGTGCTTGGCGGCGTCGGGGTCCTGGACGGGGTCGGGCGGTTCGGTTCCCTCGGGGCCGTCGGCCTGGTTCCCGGCGGGCTCGCCGCCCGGCCGGCTCCCGGCAGGCTCCCGGCGCTTCTCCCCCTTTTTGTCCTGTGCACCCTTCTCTGCCCGCCCCGGTACCCGTGCCACCTCCGGCGACGCCGTGTCCAGCGGTACCGACCACGACCGCACCAGCCCCAACTGGACGGCCTGGCGCGGCAGTACGGCGTCCAGGAGCCAGTCGGCGGCGACGCGGACGCGGTTGCCGGGCATGGCGGCGAGGTGGTAGCCGCGGGTCACCGCGCCCGCCGCCACGCCGGACAGGGGGACGCCGAGCGGGTTGGCCGCGGCCTTGACGCCGCCCAGGTCGACGACGAAGCCCAGGTCGCGGTGGCGGTAGGCGCGCCGCTCGCCCATGCCGAGGGACGCGGCCACGTTCTGGCCCACCGTCCTGCCCTGCCGCCAGGCGTGCTGGGCGGTCATAGGCGTGTACTCGCCGGGCTTCTCCAGATCGGGCACGGCGGCCGCGTCCCCGGCGGCGAACAGCTCGGGCCGGCCGGGCACCTGGAGGTGCGGGTCGACGAGCAGGCGGCCCTTCTCCATGGGCAGTTCGAGGGACTCGGCGAGCGGATCGGGCCGTACGCCGACGCACCACACGAGCGTGCGGGTGTCGACGAACGAGCCGTCGCTCAGCACCACCCCGTTGTGCGTGGCCTCCTTCACCGAGGTGCCCATCCGCACGTCCACGCCCCGCTGCCGCAGCACCCGGTCGGCGGTCCGCGACAACCTCTCGTCCATCTCGGGCAGCACGCGATCGGCGATGTCGAGCAGCAGCCAGCGTGGCCGCATGCCCGCGCGCAGGGGGTGCTTGCGCACCTGGGAGTCGGTGAACAGCTGGCCCTGCGCGGCGACCTCCGTGCCGGTGTAACCGGCACCCACCACCACGAAGGTGCAGCGTGCGGCGCAGCTCTTGGGATCATCCGCGGTGGCCGCCAGCTCCACCTGCCGGGTCACGTGGTCGCGCAGGTACAGCGCCTCGGGAAGGCCGCGGAAGCCGTGCGCGTGCTCAGCGACGCCGGGGATGGGCAGCAGCTTGTTCACGCTGCCCGCGGCGAGGATCAGCCGGTCGTAGGGCAGCGTTCCCACGTCGCCCTCGGGGCCGGTGTAGTGGACGGTGTTTCCGTCCAGGTCGATGCCGTCGGCCTCGCCCAGCACGAGCCGCACATGGCGCAGGGTGCCGGACAGCGAGACGGTCACCCGGCGCGGTTCCAGGATGCCGGCGGCGACCTGGGGCAGCAGGGGCAGATACAGGAAGTAGTCGGTCGGGTTCAGCAGGGTGATGTCGGCTTGACGCCGGGTGATCCGGGAGAGGGTGCGTGCCGCCCGGTACCCGGCGAATCCGGCGCCGACGATCACGATGCGGGGTCGACTCACGGTTGGCCTCCGGGCCTGTCGCGTACCTCGGGAGCCTTCCGCGTCCCCCTGGTCAGGGCCGCCAAACGTCCGCCCCGGTGACGGCGCCGGTTTCCGGAACCTCGAGGCAGCACGTCAGGGCCACGCCCAGGCGCCCGGCCCGGTTTCCGGCCGGGCCTCCGGGTACCCGGGACGGCGACCCGTCATCGCCGCCGACGCGGCAGCCCCGGAGGTGCCCTTCATGCCCGAGTACGGCTACTTCCTGGCGACCGAGGAATTCCGCCCCGCCGATCTCGTCGAGCAGGCGCGCATGGCCGAGCAGGCCGGATTCCAGTCGCTGTGGATCTCGGACCACTACCACCCGTGGAACGACGCGCAGGGCCAGAGCCCCTTCGTGTGGTCGGTGATCGGCGCGCTCTCGGGGGCGGTGTCCCTGCCCATCGAGACGGCCGTGACCTGCCCGACCGTGCGGATCCACCCGGCGGTGGTGGCCCAGGCGGCGGCGACCTGCGCGGTGATGACGAACGGCCGATTCCGCCTCGGCGTCGGCACCGGCGAGGCCCTGAACGAGCACATCCTCGGCCATGTGTGGCCGCCCGCGAGCGTGCGCATGGACATGCTGGAGGAGGCGATCCTGATCATGCGCCGGCTGTTCTCCGGCGAGGAGATCAGCCACTACGGCACCCACTACCGGGTGGAGAACGCCCGCCTCTACACGGTCCCCGACGAGCCCGTCCAGATCGACGTCTCCGGCTTCGGCCCGGCGGCGACCTCCCTCGCGGCGCGGGTCGGCGACGGCTTCATCACGATGATGCCGGACGAGGAGCTGGTCACCCAGTTCCGCAAGGGCGGCGGGAACGCCAAGCCGGTCATGGGCGGCACGAAGGTCTGCTACGGCACCGACCGCGACGAGGCCGTGCGCACCGTCCGCCGGCTGTGGTCCAACCAGCTGCTGCCCGGTGAGATGGGCCAGATCCTGCCCTCGCCGAGCCACTTCGAGCAGCTCGAGCCGCTGATCACCGAGCAGATGGTGCGCGAGAACACGGTGTGCGGGGACGACACCGACGAGCACGTGTCCGCGCTGAACGCCTTCGCCGAGGCGGGCTTCGACCGGATCTACGTCAACCAGATCGGACCCGACCAACGCGGCTTCTTCGACTTCTACCGTACGAAGGTGCTGCCTCAGCTCCAGCAGTGAGAGGGACGGCCCAGGACGCCATGAAACTCCATCTCCCCGTCGTCTCCGTCTACACGGTCCCCACCGACGCCCCCGAGGCGGACGGCACGCTGGCCTGGAACTCCACCACCGTGGTGATCGCCGAGGTGGCGGCGGGCGACGCGACCGGCACCGGCTGGACATACGGCCCGGCGGCGATCGGCGACTTCCTGCGCGACCATCTCGCACCCCTCGTCGAGGGACGTGACGCCCTGGACATTCCGGCCGCGCACGACGCGATGGCCCGCGCGATCCGCAATGCCGGCCGCGCCGGCGTCGCCGCGTGCGCGATCTCGGCGCTGGACATCGCCCTGTGGGACCTCAAGGCCCGACTCCTCGAACTGCCCCTGGCCCGGCTCCTCGGCCTGTGCCGCGAACGCGTCCCCGTCTACGGCAGCGGCGGCTTCACGACGTACCACGACAAGCATCTGGCCGCGCAGTTGAACGGCTGGGTGCACGGGCAGCACATCCCGCGCGTGAAGATCAAGATCGGTGAGGACCGGGGCCGCGCGGTGCTGCGCGACATGTCCCGGGTCGAGGCCGCGCGTCAAGTGATCGGCCCCAAGGCGGAGTTGTACGTGGACGCCGACGGCGCCTACACCCGCAAACAGGCGGTCCGCGTCGGCCACGCCCTCGCCGAGCACGGCGTCGGCTGGTTCGAGGAGCCGGTGTCCTCGGACGACCTGACGGGCCTGCGTCTGGTCCGCGACCGTCTGCCGTGCGACGTCACGGCCGGTGAATACGGCTACGACCTCCCGTACTTCGCCCGCATGATCACCTCGGGCGCGGTCGACTGCCTCCAGATCGACGCCACCCGCTGCGGCGGCGTCACGGAGTTCCTGCGCGCCGCCGCCCTGGCGCAGGCCCACGGCCTGGACGTCTCGGCCCACTGCGCCCCGCACGCCCACGCCGCCGCGGCGGCCGCCGTCCCCAACCTCCGCCACATCGAGTGGTTCCACGACCACGTCCGCCTGGAGGACATGCTCTTCACCGGCGCCCTGGACCCGACAGGCGGCGCGGTGGCCCCGACCCAGGGCATCGGCCATGGGCTGACGTTGCGGGCGGAGGAGGCCCAGGAGTACCGGGTGGCCTGAGCAGGAGAACCGGGGTGCCCACGAGGATCCCGGCACAGGCGTTGTCGACCCGGACGTAGATGCGCCCGAAGGCGTCGGCGACTTGCTGGACCGCGTGGTCGACGGCTTGGCGCCGGCCATGTCCGCGGTGACGGTCAGCGCCTCACGGCCGGCCTGCTGCACCTCGTCCGCTGCCCCGGCGAAGCCCTCCCGGCCCGGCCGACACCACCGGCCCCGGTCACGACGAGGGCCCTGCCGCGCTTCGGCAGGGCCCTCTCCCACGGCATGCGCACGGGCGTCACGCCCGGTGGTGCGGCTGCTCGGGGCCGATGTCGTCAGGGAGCGGATTGCGTGCACCGCGCGCGTCCGGCGTCCCCACGCCCGGCACTGCGGACCCGGGCGGCGCGGGCGGCATGGGCGGGTACGGCACGGCGCCCTCGGCGGTGTGACCGTGAGTGGCCGTCAGTCCCGCCTCGTCCGCCGCCGGCCGGCTCGCGGACGGACGTGCCGCGCCGCGCAGCGCATACGCCGCCGCGCCGAGAATCACCGCGGTGATCAGTGCGGCGGCCCAGTCCGGCAGCCCGGCGCCGAGGCCCAGTCCCAGCGCGAGCGCGAGGGCCGCGCCCGCGTACAGGGCGACGGCGCCGGACGCGGCGTACAGCGTGGCCCGGCGGCGCTGCCTGCGCGTCTGTTCGCGCAGTTCGTCGCGGACGGTCTCACGCGCCACCTGTGCCAGCTCGTCGACCAGGTGCTTGTCCAGGTGCTCAAGGTGATCCAAGCGGTCCATGGGCGCCGAGTACCCGTACGGGCATACGTATAACACCGCCGTCACGCGCCGTGTGAGGGGATCGCGTGAAACGATCACACTCCCCGGCCGCCCCCAACTAGGCTCGTCCGTATGGACATCCTGGGAACCACGCTGCGTGTCTGCGTCGACGACCTGGAGACCGCGGTCCCGTTCTACGAACGGCTCGCGGGCGCCCCCGCCCTCCGCTTCGAGCGCGGCGGCGTCCAGGTGGCCGCGATCGGCTGCTTCTTGCTGATGAGCGGTCCGGAGGCCGAGCTGGAGGTGCTGCGCAAGGTCGCTGCGACGATCGCCGTCAAGGACGTCGACGAGGCGCACCAGGTGCTGAGCGAGCTGGGCGCCCACATCATCGCAGGCCCGGTGCCGACGCCGGTGGGACGCAATCTGCTGGCGCTGCATCCGGACGGGACGATCTACGAGTACGCGGACCGTCAGTCCTGATCGAAGGCCGACACGACGATGTCGGCGAGCAGCGCGCCGGCCGTGCCCTCCGGGTCCAGATCGGGGTCGTAGATGGTGACGTTGAGGCCGGCGCAGTGCGCGGAGGCGAGCAACGGCCTCAGCAGCGCGACGAGTTCGTCGGGCATGAGGCCTTCCGGGTCGGGGCTGTCGACGGCGGGCATGACCGACGGGTCGAGGACGTCGGCGTCCAGGTGCACCCAGAAGCCGTCCAGTTGCGGGATCTCGAAGGCCTGGCGGGTGACGGACCCCAGGTCCTGCGCGCCCCATTCGCGCAGGTCGCCGACGGTCACCACGGGAATCTTCAGGTCGGCGAGCTCGGCGCGATCCTCCTCGAAGCAGTCGCGGATGCCGAAGTACCGCACGTCCTCGTCGCGCAGATAGGGCCTGAGCCCCTCCAGGTTGGTCAGGTCCTCCTGCCCGCGCCCGGTGGACAGCGCGACCTCCTCGCCGCCCGCCGCGCCGACCCGCTCGGAGTTGCCCGGGTGCCGGAAGTCGGGCGAGGCGTCCACGACGGCCAGCCCGTAGCGGCCGATACGGCGCAGCGCGAGGGCGGCGCCCAGGTTGATGGAACAGTCGCCGCCCAGGACGACCGGAAGGTCCCCGGCGCGCACATGGTGCTCGATCCGGTCGGCGAGCCTGCGGGTGTACCCGGCGATGGCGGCAGCGTTGAACACGCCGTCCCCCTCCTGCCAGTCCCCCCTGTCGTACCTCGGCGGCACGACCACACCGCCCTCCAGTGCCCGCAGGCGCTGCACGATCCGCTGCTCACGCAACGCCCCGGCGAGTTTGTGGCAGCCGGGCACGGCGCCGGGGGCGGGCGGGCGCAGGCCCAGGTTGGAGGGTGCGTCGAGCACGACGATATTCCGCATGCGGTTCATCCTCGCCGACGTAGAGTCGGCCTTCAATGCCATTGACGCGGGAGCAGGTAGCGGGAGCATGAGCGAGCAGCACACGTACCGGGTGATCGTCCGGGGCACTTGGGACACTCTCACCGACACGGCCCGCGCACAGCTGCTCGCCGAGGCCGGGGAGCACGGTCTGACCAGCATGCGGTTCAGCGAGGAGGGGTCGCTCTCCTACGAGCCGTCGCCGCTCAAGCACTTCTCGATGCGCTACGTGGTGGTCTCCGACGCGGCGGACGGCGAGGAGATGGCCGGCGTGATCGCCGAGGACCGGGCCGAGAGGGCGCTGCGCGAGCTGGGCTACGGCTACCGCGATCTGAAGTCGACGGTCACGGACCTCGACACGATGAAGATCAACTTCAAGCCCGCATCTCGGCGGTGATCGCCCACCGCTGATGGTCCCGCCAGGCCCCGTCGATGAAGAGCATGCCCGGCGAGAAGCCCTCCAGGCGGAAGCCGCAGGCGCGGGCGAGGGCTATGGAGGCGGTGTTGGCCGGCTGGACGTTGATCTCCAGCCGGTGCAGGCGCAACGGGCCGAAGGCGTGGCCGACCACCAGGTCGAGGCCCTCCCGCATGAGGCCGCGCCCGGCCGCGTGCGCGAAGGCGCCGTAGCCGAGGGCGCCGCTCTGGAAGGCGCCCTCGACGATGTTGTTGATGTTGATGAACCCCGCGATGCCCCCACTGTCGTCCTTCGCGCAGACCAGGAACCCCGCCTTGGTCGGGTCCTCGATCAGCCGCCCGGCGTAGGCGGCGTACGCGGTGCCGCTGTCCGGCGGGAAGAGCCAGGGCTGGTGCAGTTCCTTGCTCTGCCGGGCGCGCGCGGTGAACTCGCCACCGTCCTCGTAGGTGAAGTGGCGTATGCCCACGCGGGGGCCTTCGGCGAGGTAGCGGGACGCAGGGTGCGGCATTCCGACAGCGTACGACCGGTCAGCGGCGCCGTCGCATGAAGAACGCCCCGAACAGCGCGCCAATGATGCCCACGGCGAGTAGCGCCACCCACAGCGGCATCGTCACCACGGGGATCAGCAGCCGGATCTCGGTCTCCGCGGTGTTCTCGAAGATGAAGATCAGGGCGAGGACGACGAGCACCAGCACAGCGATCCGGGCCGGCGTCATTGCCCCGCGCACGCCACCCCGGCGCCCGTCGACCTTCCTGCCCCTCTCCGACGTCTTCGCGGTCATATGTCCAGGATGCTCCCCAATCCGTGATCACGCACCGTGAGAGCCCTTCACCTGCGCTCAGTCGAGCACCGGCAGCTGCAGCACCCCCGTGTCCTGGGGCGCGCTGACCACGGTCACCGGCTTGATCCCCCGGTTCCCGAAGTACGCACCGTCACTCGCCGCGATCACGAACCGCAGGCGGTGCCCCTTCTCGTACCGGTGCACGATGCCCGGCAGGGTCACCGTGAAGCTCTTCGTCACGTCCGGCACCCGCACCGGTGCCACCAGCCGGTGCACCAGCGTCCGGGTGCCGTCCGGCGCCACGTCGTACAGCTTGGCGAACAGCACGAGTTTGTCGGCGGCGTCCTGCGAGGTCTGCGTCCGCTCGGCCCTCGGGGAGACGACCTTGAGCGTGGCTCGGGGCGCGCCCACGACGTCGGTGGCGCGCGCGAGCGGCTCGCTGGTCCAGCCGAGGTAGGTGCCCGGAGTGTCGTACGGCGCCGGGTCCGGGATGCCGAGGAGTGCGGCGAGTGAACTCTCCGAGTGGCTGGTGGGGGTCAGCCAGTTGCTGTAGGTGCGGCTGCCGCGTGCCACCTTGCGCCGGTTGTCGACGAGTTTGCCGTCGCCGGAGAGATAGAGCGTCCGGCTGAGCGCGGGGACGCGGTCGGCGGTGGCGTAGGTGTGGTCGGGGTCGGTGATCCAGTCGCGGTGGTAGGCGAAGGCCGGGCCGGTGTCGACGTTCTTCTTCCCCAGGTACCGGTCGAACCAGGCGAGGATGCGCCGGCCGACGTAGCTGGTCTCCAGGTTGCCCTGGCCGAGGTCGAGTTCACCGGCGGCCGGGTCGGTGAGGCCGCCGCTGTGACCCCAGGCCTGCCAGATCATCTTCGTCGGTGTCCCCTGGCCCTTGAGGGTGTTGTACGTCGCCGTGGCCTCGTTGAGGTTGAAGAGGCTGTCGGCCTGGCCCTGGACGAGGAGGGTGGGTGCCTTGACGCGGCTCAGGTACGACACCGGGGAGACGCTGCGCGCGTAGGCGAGCAGCTCGGCGGTCCGCTCGGCCGGGTAGCGGCCGGAGTTGAGGGTGCGGATGGTGTCGCAGGCCTTGGTGACGAAGTGCAGGCAGGCCAGGGAGTTGATGCGGGAGGGGTCGAGTCCGGCTTCCAGCAGCGGCTGTCCCTCGCCCATGACGTAGAAGCCGTTGGCCCACTGCCATTTGAAGGCGCCGGGCACGCCGCCGCTGCCGACGGCGTTGTTCGGGTCGAGGGAGTAGGCGAGGTCGTTCCAGGTGATCATCGGCGCGAGCGCGTCGAGGCGCTGGTCGACGGCCGCGGCGGCCAGCTGGACGGCCCCGCCGTAGGAGCCGCCGGCCATGCCGACGCGCGGGTCGCCGGGGGCGTCGAGGGTGACGAAGTCCGCCTTCGTGCCGTCGTCGGCGGCGCGCTTGCCGCCCAGGAAGTCGATCAGCCGCGAGGCGGCGACGCCGTCGATGGTGGGGTCGTCGAGCGAGATCAGGCAGCCGGACTTGCCGAAGCCGAGGCCGGAGTAGATGAGGGAGACGTACCCGCGCTGGGCGAAGGCCTTTCCCATGGCGTCGGTCGAGCCGTCGGACTTGCTGCCGCCAAAGCCGTTGGTGGCGAGGACGGCGGGTGCGGGACGGGCGCGGTCCACGCCCGCGGGCCGGTACAGATCTGCGTCGACGGTGCAGGTGCGGCCGCCCGCCTGGACGGTGAACTTCAGGGCGGTGACGGTGTACCGGCCGCTCGCGGCGGCCGGAGCGGTGAGCGCGAGGGGTGCGGTGAGCGTGACGCCGAGGACGAGAGCGAGTGGGGCTCGGAATCTGGGCACGCGACGGGACACGGAGACCTCCACACTGAGGCACGCTGAGGACAGCCCGGCTTACCGACCAGTAAGTACTGGCCGGTTGCCATGGTGTGACACGTGTCAAGCGAGGTCAATCGCCGTGACGGGGGTTTCTTGACGGAGATTCAGTGAAACGCGCTCAGCGCAGAGCCGGCTCGTCGAGGGTCAACGTGCCTGCACCGGCGTCGAGTTCGGCGCCCACGCCGAGGGGGATCGTCAACGCCCCTTCACCGTGCCCGAACCCGAACTCCTCCACAACGGGCACACCGAGGCCACCCAGCCGGTCCAGGAGCAGCGCACGCACCCGCTCGTACGGCTCGCACTCCTGCCACGACCCGAGCAGCACGCCGCGCACGCCGTCGAACAGTCCGGCGCGCAGGAGTTGGGTGAGGTAGCGGTCGAGCCGGTACGTCTCCTCACCCACGTCCTCAAGGCACAGCAGACCGCCGCGTGCGGAGGTCCGGGCACACGGGGTCCCGATCTCGGCGGCGAGCAGGCTGAGACAGCCGCCGAGTGTGACTCCCCGCGCCCGGCCGGGGATCAGTGCGGAGCCGGTGGAGGCGATCGTACGCACGGATTCCGGCTCGAACAGCGTGGTCCGCAGGTGGTCCTGCGCCCGCGCGTTCTTGATGAAGTCGACGCCCGCGGCCATCGGTCCGTGCAGGGTGACCAGGCCCAGCCGGTTGGCGAACGCCTCGTGCAGCGCGGTGACGTCGCTGAAGCCGACGAACACCTTGGGTCCGGCCGCCCGCATCGCCTCCCAGTCGAGGAGCCCGACCAGGCGCTGCGCCCCGTAGCCGCCCCGGGCGCACAGCACGGCGTCGACGGCCGGATCGCACCAGGCGGTCTGCAGATCGGCGGCCCGGTCGGCGTCCGCGCCCGCCAGGTACGCCAGCTCCCCGTGCCGGTCGAGCACATGGGGTGCCACCACCGGGTCGAGACCCCAGCCGCGCAGCACGTCGAGGCCGGCCCGCAGCCGTTCCTCGGGAACGGGTCCGCTGGGTGCGACGACGGCCACGCGGGCGCCGGGGGCGATCCTGGAGGGGCGAAGGAGGGGGTTCACTTGGCGAGTTCCAGTCTGGGGACACCGGGCGGGTTGAGCCCGAACACCTGGGCATACAGGGATAGTTCGGACTCCAGGACGCGGATCATCGTCTCCGCGCGCCGGAATCCGTGGCCCTCCCCCTCGAAGGCGATGTAGGCGTGCGGCACCCGGCGCCCCTCCATGCGGGCGAGGAACCGCTCGCACTGGGTCGGCGGGCAGATCACGTCGTCGAGGCCCTGGAGCAGCAGGAAGGGCACGGTGAGGCGGTCGGCGTGCGCCGCGGGTGAGCGTTCCGCGTACCGTGCCGGCACCTCGGCGAGCGGTCCGATCAGGGATTCCAGGTACTGCGACTCCAGGTCGTGGGTCTCCCCGTCGCCCCAGCTCGCCAGGTCGAGGATGGGGTAGAGGATCGTGCCGCAGGCGTAGATGTCGGTGGTGGTGAGGGACGCGGCCGCGGTCCAGCCGCCCGCGCTGCCGCCGCGGATGGCGAGCCGGCCGCGGTCTGCGGTGCCCTCGTCGGCGAGGGCGAGCGCGACGGCCGCGCAGTCCTCTACGTCGACCACGCCCCACTGCTCGCGCAGCCGGTTGCGGTACTCCCTGCCGTACCCGGTGGAGCCGCCGTAGTTGACCTCGGCGACCCCGATACCGCGCGAGGTGAAGTAGGCGATCGACAGGTCGAGGACGAGGGGTGCACGGCCGGTGGGGCCGCCGTGCGCCCAGACGACGTACGGCGGCGGTGTGTCTCCGGGGGCCACGCAGCCGGGGTTGTGCGGCGGGTAGATGTGCGCGTGGATCCCGTCTCCGGCGGGGCCGGTGATGGTGCGGATCTGCGGCTCGGGGTAGTGGGCGGGGTCCACGGCGTCGTCGTGCTCGGCTCCGATGACCCGGGCCCGGCCCGTGCAGGTGTCGAGCTCCACCACCTCGTAGGCGCTGCGGGGACTGGCTCCGACGGCGACGACCCGCTCGCCGTACACCGCGAGGGTGGGCGCGAACTCGGTCCAGGGGCCGGCCGCGTCGACGACCTCGCCGGTCTCGGGGTCCAGTACGCCGAGGGCGGTCGAGCCGCGCCCGTGCACGACGGCGACGGGTCCGCTCGCCAGCGGGGCGAACCAGCGCAGGCCCGGCTTCCACAGCGGTCCGCCGAACTCCTCCTCGCGCGGGCAGAGCGGTTCGCCGTCGCGGTAGAGGTTCCACCAGCCGCTGCGGTCGCTGGCGTACAGCAGCCGGCCGTCGGCCGACCAGTCGGCCTGGGCGATCGACTCGTCCGGCCCCCCGGCGACGGTCCGCGGGGCGGCGAGCGTGCCGTCGGCGCCGATGTCGGCGACCAGCAGCTCCGTGCCGTCCCACGGCATCCGCGGATGGTCCCAGACGAGCCACGCCGCCCGCCGCCCGTCGGGTGAGATCCGCGCTCCGGTGATGAACCGGTGCCGGTCGTCGGTGAGTTCGCGTACGGCTTCCCGGCTGTCGGCCGCCGAGCCGTCCAGCGGGACGGCGGCCAGGACACGCCGCACGTCGGTGGGCCCCTCGCCGGTGAACTCCTCCAGCACGCACCACACTTCACCGAGGTCGAGCCGCAACTGCGGCTCCGCCCAGCGCAGTCCACCGCCCACCGAGGACACGGGCGTGATCGGACGCGGTTCGGCGCCCTCCTCGTACCGGTAGAGCCGCTGGTCGGCGAAGTCGACGAAGACGACGAGCGGCAGGCCGTCGGCCACCTCTCCGGCCCAGGGCTGTCCGCCGTACTCGACGACCCGGCTGCGCACGTTCCACGGAGCGGGCAGCACGGACTCCTCCGTGCCGTCGGCCCGGCGCCGCACCAGGGTGCGCCGCCCGCCCTCGGTCGGCCGCGGCTCGGTCCACCAGGCCTCGTCACCGACGAAGCCCACGTACTCGGGATGCCCGTCGTGGGTGGCGGCGAGAGCCGCGTCGATGGGTGAGGGCCACGAACCGTACGCCAGCGTCTGCACTGTCTCCCCCATCTCGCCTAGGCCGTACGCAGGAAGCGGTCGAGGACCCGGACGCCGAAGTGCAGCGCCTCGACCGGCACGCGCTCGTCGACGCCGTGGAACATGGCCCCGTAGTCGTACCCGTCCGGCAGCCTCAGCGGTGAGAAGCCGTAGCCGGTGATGCCGAGCCGAGAGAACTGCTTGGCGTCGGTGCCGCCGGGCATGCAGTACGGGACCGTGTGACCCTCGGGCGCGAACTCCTCGACGGCGGCGCGCATTCCGGCGTACGTCGGCGAGTCCACGGGTGACTGGAGGGCCACCTCCCGATGGTGGAACTCCCACTCCACGTCGGGCCCGGTGAGCTCGTCGACGGTCGCCCGGAACTCGTCCTCGAAGCCGGGCAGATACCGCCCGTCGACGTAGGCCACGGCCTCCCCCGGAATGACGTTGACCTTGTAACCCGCCTCCAGCATGGTCGGGTTGGCGCTGTTGCGGACGGTCGCCTCCACGAGCTGGGCCGCCGGGCCGAGCTTCTCCAGCAGGCCGTCCACGTCGTCCAGGTCTGCGTCGAGGCCGTACAGCGCGGCGAGTTCGGTGAGGGCGGCGCGCACGGTCGGGGTCAGCCGCAGCGGCCACTCGTGGGCGCCGATCCGGGTGACGGCGGCGGCGAGACGGCTCACCGCGTTCTCCCGGTTGGGCCGGGAGCCGTGCGCGGCCCGCCCGCGTGCCGTCAGTTTGATCCAGCCGGTGCCGCGCTCCCCCGCCGCGATCGGGTAGATCTGCCGGCCGCTGCCGTCGTGGAAGGTGAACGCGCCGGACTCGCCGATGCCCTCGGTGCAGCCCTCGAACAGCTCCGCATGCCGGTCCGCGAGAAATCCGGAGCCGTCCTGGGCGCTCGCCTCCTCGTCGGCGGTGAACGCGATCACGACGTCCCGCCGGGGGCGTACGCCCGCGCGGGCCCAGCCCCGGACCACGGCCAGGATCATCGCGTCCATGTTCTTCATGTCGACCGCGCCCCGGCCCCACACGACCCCGTCGCGGATCTCCCCGGAGAAGGGGTGCACGCTCCACTCGTCGGCCTGCGCGGGCACCACGTCCAGGTGTCCGTGGACGAGCAGCGCGTCCGCCGACGGGTCGGTGCCCTCGAAGCGGGCGACGACGTTCGTACGGCCCCTGGTGCGCTCCAGCAGGGTGGGCGCCAGGCCCGCCTCGGCCAGCTGCGCGGCGGCGTACTCGGCGGCGGGACGCTCCTGGCAGTCGCCGCCGCCGCGATTGGTCGTGTCGATGCGGATGAGGTCGGAGGTGAACGTCACGACCTCGTCCAGTGCCTGCCCGTCAGCCATACTGCTCCTCCACCGCGGCCGAGACGATCGTGGTGACCGCCTTGAAGGTACGGATTCCCTCGTACATGCGTTCGCTGGTGTACGCCACCTTGCGCTCACCGATCCGTTCGACACCGGGGACGACGGTGGCGGCCATCGCGAGGTGCTCGGCGTCGAACTCGACCGCGATGGTGAACGGACCCTCGCTCACCGGCTCCTGACGGACCGCCAGCCCGGCCGCCGCCTTGGCCGCCGCACGGATGTCGCCCGCGGTCCTGGTCGGCGTACGGCACACGGCCGCGTACCGCGAGACGTGGTCCTTGACGGCGACCTTCAGTGCTTCGGGTGCGTACCCGAGCGCGTCCTCGCAGGCCACGTCGTCGCCGGTGACGAGCACGACGGGCACGCCGTACTCGGCGACGACGTGCGCGTTCAGCAGCCCCTCACTCGCCCGTACGTCATTCAGCCACACCCCGGTGATGGAGTTCGCGAGGTAGGTGTGGGCGAGGACGCCCTCCATGCCGGCGCCCGCGTGGTAGCCGACGAAGGCGATGCCGTCCACGTCGCCGTGCTGCACGCCCTCGACCATGGACAGCGTCTTGTGCCGCCCGGTGAGCATCTCCGCGCGCTCGTCGAGCCGTTCGAGCAGCAGGTTGCGCATGGTCCAGTGGGCCTCGTTGATGACGACGGCGTCGGCACCCCCGTCGAAGAATCCCAGCACGGCGGCGTTGACGTCCGACGTGAACATCCCCCGGCACCGCTCCCACTCAGGCGTCCCCGGCAGCACGTCGGCCGGCCAGGTCACTCCGGTGGCGCCCTCCATGTCGGCGCTGATGAGGAGTCTCATGCTGCTTCACGTTACGCGTCGGCGAGGCAACTTCCTACGAGACAGCAGGACGCCGGCCCAGCCGATCAGGAAGTGGGCAACGGGAAAGTGGCGACCGGATCGCTGGTGGGGTGGGAGGAACCCGCGCTCGGCTCGACGGTGACGGCGAGTGCGGCGGCGGCGCCGGGCGGGGGAAGGGTCGCGGACTGCAGGCCGGCCTTGGCGGCGAGGAGCCCGGCGGAGCGGACTGCGTCGCCGGGGTCGACGTACCACATCTGGTAGGTCTTGTCCGCGGGCAGGGGGGCCAGGTCCTGGCAGAAGTAGACGGCCTCGTTCAGGTCCCGTGAAACCGCCACGGTGCCGGATCCGCCGTAGGCCAGGTCCTTCCTGACGAAGGTGGTGTCGGGAGCCGCGAGGAGCCGGCCGAGGTCGGCGGCCTGGCTGCGGGCCTCCTGGCGGGTGTCCCGCGCCTCCTGGTGCTGCCAGGCCGCCAGCCCGCCGAGCGCGGCGGCCGCGGCCAGACTGGCGGCCAGCGCGAGGTGCATCAGAGGGGGCGTGGATCGTCGGAAGCGGCGCCCCTTCGCGGGGCCGGGGAGCCTCGGCGGGAGCTGGGGGGTCCGGGCCACCTCGGCGAGGACGCGGTCCTTCAGACCCTGCGGCGGCGTGCGGGCTGCCGCGAGCGCCAGCCGGCCCGCGGCCTCCTGATGACGGAGCGTCTCCTGGACGCAGTCGGCGCAGTCGGCGAGATGGCGGCGGAAGGCCTCCCGTTCCTCCTGGGTGAGGGCGTTCACCGCATAGGCACCCACGAGGTCGTGTGCATCGTGCGATTCGGCTGTCATCACGGCGGAGCTCCCAGGCAGTGCCGCAGACGGGTCAGAGCCCTGCGCAGACGGCTCTTGACGGTGCCGAGCGGCAGGGACAGCCTCGAAGCGATCTCGGTATGGGTCAGGCCCTCGTAGTAAGCGAGCACCACCGGCTGCCGCAGCTCGGTGCTGAGCTCCTTCAGGCACGAGCGGACCTGTTCGCATTCCCCGAGCGCCTCCACGGCGTCCACGACGTCGTCGAAGGCCGGCGTCGCCTCGTGCTGGGAGACGGCGCGCTCGCGCTCGGCGGACCTTTGCAGCGTGCGGACGCTGTCCACGGCGCGGTGGTGAGCGATTGTCAGCATCCAGGTCATGGCGTGCCCGCTCTCCGGCCGGTAGCGCGGCGCGCTCTGCCAGACCTCGAGCATGACCTCCTGGGTGACCTCCTCGGCGCGCGCGGGGTCCTGCAGGACCCGGCACGCGATTCCGTAGATCGGCCCGGCGGCCGCGTCGTACAACCGGGAGAACGCGTCCTGGCTGCCCGCAGCGACGGAAACCAACAGGCGATCGGTCTCGGATGTACCGATGCGCCGGGCCCCGGATGCCTCCCGCTTGGCCACACCCTCTCCCACCTGTGTAAATGCCCCGATCCATCATGTTCAGTTCACCCACCCTCTCTTTAAGTGTCCGAGTCCCGGCCGTCGTCCGCATCCCGCAGTGGAGCGGGGCGGGCGACCCGCGAACCGGCGGCGACCTGGCCACCGGGGTGGAGCACGTCATCGCCGTAGAGGGCCTGGACCCAGTTGGCCTGGTAGACGGTCTCGAGGTAGCGCTCCCCCAGGTCAGGGGCGATCGCCACCGCGGTCAGACCGTCCGGCTCGTGCGCGGCCAGCCAGCGTGTGGCGCCGCTGACGACGGTGCCGGTGGAGCCGCCGAAGAGGAATCCGCGTCTGGCCATGCGGTGGCAGGCGCGGATGGTGTCCGCCTCCTCGACGTGCACCGCCTCGTCGACGTAGGACTCGTCGAGCAGGGGCGGGCTCACGCTCATGCCCAGGCCGGGAAGCATGCGGCGGCCCGGGGTCCCGCCGAAGGTCACCGAGCCGGCGCTGTCCACCGCCACGATGCGGACCGGCCGGTGCCACTGCCGGAAGAAGCGGGCGCAGCCCATCAGTGTCCCGGTGGTGCCGGCCCCGACGAACAGGACGTCCAGTCCCGGGAACGAGCGGGCGATGGCCGGTGCCGTCCTGCGGTAGTGCGCTCTCCAGTTGCCCGGGTTGGTGTACTGGCTGAGCCATATGTACCGGTCGTCGAGGGCGGACAGTGCGCGAACGTAGTCGAGCCGCGCCCGGAGGAAGCCGCCGTCGGCACTCGGCTCGGTGACCACGTGCACCTGGGCGCCCAGCGCCTCCATCACCAGCCTGGTCGACAGGTTGCAGCGGGAGTCCGTCACGCACAGGAACCGGTAGCCCTTGCTCGCGGCGATCATGCTGAGGGCCACGCCCATGTTGCCCGACGAGGACTCCAGCAGGACCGACCGCGGCGTCAGGACCCCTGCCTGTTCGGCAGCCTCCACCATCTCGGTGGCGGGCTTCAGCTTGATCGAGCCGGCGAAGTTGAAGCCCTCGCACTTCAGGTAGAGCCTGTGCCCCAGTGTCGGCTGGAGGTCGACGTAGAGATCCTCCTCGTTGAAGGTGTACGGGGCGGATATGACTGACACGATGGCCTCCGCGGATTGAAGAGCAAACGGAGCCGGACGGTGGTCATCCGTACCGGCTCAACTCATGGAAGAAGCCGTCCACGACATGCAGCTCGCCGGAGCCCGCCACCTCGTCGTAGACGTACTTGCCGACTGCCAGATCGAGCACTCCGAGACCGAAGGGCGAGAACACCACCGTCCGGTCCGCCGACGGCGATACGCGTGCGGCCATCACGTCCGCCAGCGTCCCCGTCACGAAGTCGCGGTTGCCGGTGAGCTGTTCGGCCAGGTGGACGGAGGTGTCCGCCCTCAGACAGTGCTCGACGTCGTCGACGATGTTGTCCGAGGCGAGCACGACCTCAGGGGCCAGGTCGCGCAGCGACACGTGCAGCACGAGCGGACGGTGTGCGAACCACGACGGATCGTGGACGTGCGGCCGGGCGGCGACCGTGGCGAACACGACCAGGTCGCTCCGGCGTATCAACTGCTCGGCGCTGTCGTGCAGGACGATCCAGCCGGCGGCGCCGGACTGCTCCAGGTAACAGCGGAACCCGGCGGCGCTGTCGGCGGACACGTCGTGCACACCGATGGTGTCGAACGACCAGCCGGTACCGGCCAGGAAGGTGTGGATGTAGCGGGCGATCAGGCCCGTCCCGATGAAACCGACGCGTGTCGGGCGCCCTCGGTCACGGCTGAGTCGGTCCGCCGCAAGGGCCGCCGACGCGGCCGTCCTCGTGGCGCTGATGATCGAGGCTTCCATGCAGACGAACGGGTAGCCGGTGTGGCGGTCGTTGAGGATGAGCACCGCCGAGGCCCTGGGAATGCCGGCCGCGACGTTCTGCGGAAAGCTGGAGATCCACTTCAGGCCGTCCACCCCTGCCTCCCCGCCGATCGAGGCGGGCAGGGCGATGATCCGGGACGACGGGCGGTCGGGGAAGCGCAGGAAGTGGGACGGCGGGTTCACCGAATCACCGGCGTCGTGCAGCCGGTAGGTTTCCTCGACCACCTCCACGATCTGTTTCTCGCGCCCTTGCAGCGCTTGCTGGACCTGGCCGCCCGACACGATCGCGAACGGCGGCACGGCGGCGGGCCCGGACGGTTCGGACTCCCAGGTGCCGGAACGGGTGGTGGTCATGGGGTGATCACCTCCACGGTCGGCGAGCAGTCGGCCAGGCGCACCGCGTCCGCCATCGCGACGAGCACCTCGCGCGGCCCCTCGTACGGCTCCCTGCTGTGGGCGGTGCGGACGTTGTCGACGAGCATCAGGTCGCCGGCCTGCCACGGCTCGCGCACGGTGTGGGACTGATAGACCTCGTTCAGCAGCTGCACGGTGTCCTCGCCGATCGGTGCGCCGTCCCCGTAGCGGGTGTTGAACGGCAGCCCGTCGGCACCGTAGATGTCGACCAGGTACTCACGAATCTCGGGGGCCAGGGTCCACTCGTTGAGGAACGCGATCTGGTTGAACCAGCAGCGCCGGCCGGTGACCGGGTGCCGCACCACGGCGCTGCGGCGCTGCCAGGTCCGCAGTCCGCCGTCGGGTTGCCACTCGAACTCGATCGCGGCCGCGCGGCAGTAGCTCTCGACCGCACCGTGGTCCTCACTGCCGAAGGCATCGGTCAGGGACGCCCCGATCTCCTCGTTGTAGTTGCGGGTGAGCAGCCAGCCCTCCCTCAGGAACCGCTCGACGAGATCGGTGGGCAGCGCGCCCAGCACGGTGGGTGCGTCGGCGAGCGCGGTGGCCCCGCCGGCGTCGGGGGCGCCGAGGCAGGCGAACAGCATCAGGCCGGGGAACTCCAGGGTGTAACTGAGTTCATGGTGCATGCACATCGGCTGGTGCGGCGGCCACTTGGACGAGGAGTACACGCCGTCGGCGTACCTCCGCCGGGACGCGAAGGCCTCCTTCTCGCTCATCAGACCGGCGCCCAGCCGTCGGAAGACGGCGGCGGTCCCGGCCTGGTCGCCCAGTCCGAGGCCACGGACCAGGACCGAACCGTGCTCGGCCACGACGGCCCGTACCGCGTCCCGGTGCTCGGCGGCCCAACTCGCCGCGTCGCCGGTGGAGTCGGCGCGCAGGATCGGGGGTTTGCCGGGCCGAAGGTCCACGTCGAGCATCGGCACAGGGGGCGAGGTCGGCATCTCGGTCTCCTTTCGGTCGTGGTTCAAGAGGAAGCCGGTGGTGCGGGGCCGACGCCGGCCGCGGGGGCCGTGGGCGCGGCGGCTCGGGATCTGCTGGTGACGAGGCGGGCCAGGTCGGCCAGGACCGGGTGGCGCGCGAGGTCCTTGACGTCCACCGCACGGTCCAGGGCGATCGCGAGCCGCACCGCCGCGAGGGAGGTGCCGCCACGGTCGAAGAAGTGGTCGTGCCGGCGGATCGTGTGCTCCGGTACGGCGAGCACCTGAGCCCACAGGGCGGCCAGCCGCCGTTCGGTCGGCGTGCGGGGGGTGTCGCGGCCCTCCTCTGCGATGTCGGGCCCGGTGCCGGCGGATCCGATGTCCGGCGTCACGGCGCTGAGCTGCGCGGCGAGCGCGGTCAGTGACTTCCTGTCGACCTTGCCGTTGGCGGTGACGGGCAGGCTCTCCCGCCAGTGGAACTCCGAGGGGACCATGTACTCGGGCAGCGACCGGGCCAGCCGGTCCCTGAGGGCGGCGTCCTCGAGCGGGCGGTCACCGGAGTAGAAGGCCACCAGGCGCCCGCCCTGGCCGGCCCCCTCGACGGCCACCACCGCACCGTCGCGGACCCCGGGGGCCCGCAGCATGGCGCTCTCGACCTCGCCGATCTCGATCCGGAAGCCGCGGATCTTGACCTGGGTGTCCTGGCGGCCGAGGAACTCCAGCCTGCCCCCGGTCACCCAGCGGCCGTAGTCGCCGCCCCGGTAGAGCCGTCGGCCCGCGTGGTGCGGATCCGGCAGGAAGGCCTGCCGGGTGCGCTCGGGGTCGTTGACGTAGCCGCGGCCGACGCAGACCCCGGAGAAGACGATCGCGCCAGGGGCGCCGAGCGGCACCGGGGACAGGTGCTCGTCGACGACATGGACGTGCACGTTGCTGATGGGCGAGCCGAGCGAGATCCGTCCGTTGTCCGGCGCCCGGTCCATCACCTCGTGGTTGGTGTCGTCCGAGGTCTCGGTCAGCCCGTACGCGTTGACCAGCCTGATGCCGGGCTCGGCCGCGAACCAGCGCTGCACGAGCTCCCATTTCAGCGCCTCGCCGGTGACCGACACGCAGCGCAGGTCCGGCAGCGCGCGCGGGTGCCGCTCCAGGTAGGCCACGACCGCGTCGAGGTACGACGGCACGACCTGGAGGACGCCGACCCCGCCGCGGGCGATCGTGTCGACGAACCGCGGCACGTCCAGGATGGCGTCCTGTTCGACGAGCAGCGTCCGTCCGCCGACCAGCAACGCGGAAGCCAGTTGCCACAGCGAGATGTCGAAGCACTGGGGCGCGGTCTGGGCGACCACCTGCCCCTCGCCGATCCCCAGGTCGTCGATCTTGGCGTAGAGGTGGTTGAGCATGCCCGCGTGCTCGCACATGGCTCCCTTGGGCTCGCCGGTGGAGCCGGACGTGAAGTAGATGTAGGCGAGTTGGTCCGGTGCGACGCCGACGTCGAGGTCGGAGTCCGCATGGCCCTCCGCGTAAGCAGCGTCGACCGACAGCGCCCGGACCGCGGGCAGCGCGTCGAGGGCCCCGTCGAGCATGGCGGTGCTGCCCGGCTCGGTCAGCACGAGCCGGCAACCGGCACGAGTGAGCATGGTCGTGATGCGGTCGGCCGGGAAGTGCGGCTCGACGGGCAGGTACACCCCGCCGCCCTTGAGAACCGCCAGGACGGCGGCCGCCCAGTCCAGGTTCCGCTCCATCACCACCGCGACGACGCCTTCGCGGCCCAGTCCCCGGGCCAGCAGGGCCCGCGCCAGCCGGTTGGCCCGCGCGTTCAGTTCCCGGTAGGTCCACCGCTGGTCGCCGTGTACGGCCGCCATGGCGGCCGGGTGCGCCCTGACGCGTTGTTCGAAGAGCTCGTGGAAACGGTGGTCGGGCAGCTCACGGCGGGGTCCGGCGAGTCCTTCGAGCTGGAAGCGGCGCTCCTCGGCGGAGAGCAGGCTCTGCCGGTCGTGCGCGGCGTCCGGATCGGCGGCGATCAGGGTGAGAGCGGTGAGGTGGTAGCCGACGATCCTCGCGGCGCAGTCGGCGTCGAGCGCGTCGGTCCGGTACCGCAGCCGCAGTGTGGGCCGCTCGCCGGGGCGCGGTGTCTCCAGCCGCAGCACGGCGTTCTCGGCGAGTTCGCCGCCGTCGCCGACCGGATCGAACTCGGCCTCGCTGGACGGTCCGGGCAGGCCCGACTCACGCCGGAGCCCGTTGACGGGGAAGTCCTTGTGCAGCAGCAGTTCCGACTCGGCCCGGTGGGCGTGGAGCACCAGCGTCCGCCACGAGCCGGGTTCGACGGTCAGCCGGCAGGGCAGCGGCCGGCCGGCCGGTACGGCGACGTAGCCGGTCGTGACCTCGCGTTCGCCGGAGAGAGCTGCGAGGACCTTGGCGTGCGCGGCCAGCAGCACCGAGCGCGGGGGTACCGCCAGATCGTTCGCGAGGCGGCTCAGCGCGTCCGCCGCATCCTCGGGAAGCGTCGCCTCGTGCTCGGCAACGCCGGTCACCGGGTCGGGGGTCCACCGTGGGACCGTGGTGACCCCGCCGGCGGCGAGCACGCCCTGCCAGAACGCCCGGCCGGCCGCCGCGGTCGCTGTCGTGGACGTCATGGATGTCATGGGGCCGACCTCGTCTCGTCCTCGCTGTACGAGCGGATCGGCCGGGCCGGATTCCCGCCCCACCGGTCCTCCTGCGGGACCGTCTCGCCCTTCATCAGGAAGGAGTCCGGGGCGAGCACCGCACCGTCGCCCACCGTCACGCCGTAGTGGACGAAAGCGCCGACCCCGAGGGTGCAGCCGGAGCCGATCGTGCTCCGGTCGGACTTGAAGGCGCCGTCCTCCTGCGAGTGGCACTGGATCACGCTGCCCAGGTTGAGCGTGCAGCCGTCCCCGATGGCGGCCATGGCCCGTTCCGTCAGGAAACAGCCGTCGTCGAAGACCATGCGGCCGAGCCGCACCCCCAGCAACCGCCATACCACGTTCTTGAACGGGGTGCCGTTGAGCATCCTCACGTACGTCTCCGACGGCACCTTCCAGTAGCGCTCGTGCTGCCAGAAGTCCCTGGTGTAGATCGAGCAGAACAGGGGCTTCAGGGGACAGACCGCCGTGACGACGCGTTCGAGCAGCACGAAGTACGCGATGGTGAACGGCACGACGAGGATGTCGGCCAGCATGATCCCCGTCACGCCGAGCGGCCCGTACATCTCCGCGGCTGCTGTGACGAGCAGGATGAGTGCGAAGGCAAAGATCCAACGCGACAGCAGGTACCACGCCATGGTGGCGACGTTGTGCCTGTTCTTGGCGGCAAGGCCGTGCCGCAGTTCCTCATCGCCCTTGAGCCGGTCGAACGTGCTGTCCCGCAGAACCGAACGCGGAATCTCGAAGCTGGGCGAGCCCAGCAGCCCGACCCCCTCGCGGACCTCCCCGTCGACCGGCACCATCACCTTCGTCGCGAGCAGGCAGTTGTCGCCGGTCCTGCCCCGCGTGGGGTACGCGATCCGGTTCCCGAGGAAGTTGCGCGGCCCGATCGACACCCGGGACACCCGGAAGGCGGTACTGGAGAAGTCGGCGTTCATGATCGACAGGCCGTCGGCGATCATCGTGCCGCGCCCGACGAAGCTCAGATAGGGCGTCTCGTGCTTCATCTCGGTGCCGAAGTTCGACCCGGTCTGATGGACGCGGGAGAGGTCGTACCCGAGGCTGCGCAGGTAGTGGACGATGGCGGAGCTGTCACCGAACAGGCGCTTAAGGAAGCGCCAGTTGGTCAGAAGCGTGATCGTCCGGTGCGCCTCGAAGCGGAAGCCGTACAGACGGTAGGTCCTGCCCGGCTTGATGGCCAGGCTGAGCAGCCGGGGCAAGGCGGTCAGGACGAGGAGACCGGCGGGCACGGCGCCGAAGACGAGCACGAAGGACATCGCCAGGGCTTCGAGGTAGAACGTCCCGTCGGCGAAGACCGCGGGTCCCGGCTCCAGAGCCGTGCTGAGCTGGGGGACCTCGACGAGCAGCGCGGCCACACCGCCGACCGCCAGGGGTATGTACACGACCAGCGCGAGCAGCAGCTGCAGCACGCTGTGGGTCGCCCTGCGCACCGCACCGCAGCGGAGCTGCCCGACCACCTGGTAGTCCACGTCGGTCCGTTGGGCCGGGGACCCGTGCCAGTGCTCGCCATCGGGCACCGCCTGCCCGCGGTGCAGCGAGGAGGCGTGTCCGAGCTGGGCCCCGTCGCCCAGCGCCGTGTCGATGTCGAGGACGGTGGCCTCGCTGACCAGCACGTTCCTGCCGAGGGTGACGGGGCCCGTCTGGATCTGTCCGGCGTGTGCCCGGTAGCAGGAGAAGAACGAGTCCTTGCGGACGACCGCGCCGTCACCGATGGTGAGCAGGTCGGTGCACACGGGCACGTTCCGGGAGAGGACGACGGCGCCCCGCCCGACCTTCGCGCCCAGTGCCCTGAGGTAGAGCAGGTAGAGCGGGGAGCCGCTGAACAGCACCATCGGGTCCGCCCGCACCAGCGTCTTGACGATCCAGAAGCGGACGTACCTGACGCTCCAGACGGGGATGTGCTGAGGCTTCCAGCGGCCCACGAAGGTCCACTTCACAAGGACGGGGAGGACACACAGGACCAGGAAGGCCGCGCCCCCGAACACGAGCGAGCGCAGGTACACATCGAGTACGCCCGACCCTCCGGAGATCCACCCGTACCCCAGGGCGGTGCCGAAGGCGAGTAGGTAGGCGTACGCCAGGAAGGCCAGGAACTGCAGGGCGCCGCACAGGACGTACTGCCGCTTGCCCGCCGCGGACCTGACCGGCTCCGGGGCCGGCGACTCCGGCGCCGGGGCCACGGCCGCGGGCTCCGCCAGAGGCACCGGCTCGGCATCCGCGAGCGCCGTCGCCAGGCTCCTGATCGTCGGGTGCCGATAGACGTCCCTCATCGACACCGACGGCAGATCAGCGCGCTTCCTGACACGTGCGCAGAAGTGCGCCATCACCAGCGAGTCGGCACCCAGGTCGTCGAAGAAGTGCCCCTCGACCGGCACCTGCTCGGTCCGCACGACCTCGGCCAGCACCGCGGCGAGGGTTCTCTCGATGGCGGCCGGTTCACCGCACCCGTCCAGCAGAGCCGTGGATTCCTCCATGCACTTGATTCGGCGCCGATACGCGGACAGATCACCCTATTCGCAAACTTTTAATACTCGATCCGCGTTCGATTACCCAGGGTGTGCATGTGGTTGCGGAGTCGGTGGACCGCCCAGCCCTGCCATGCGGCGGCCGAACGCTGCTTTCACGCCCCCTGGGCGCGCTTGTCAGCCACCCTGTGCGGGCACTACTGTCACCACGCCTTGGTGAACGGGAAATCCGGTGTGATGCCGGTGCGGCCCTCGCCACTGTGAATCGGGAAGTCCGGCTCCGGCCCTCACGGGCAGCCACTGGGTCCTTCGGGACCCGGGAAGGCGGAGCACGGGCGGTGGTACCCGTCAGCCAGGAGACCGGTCAAGGCACGTCAACCATCCACGAGGTGCTGGAGAGGGTCTGCTGAGCCATGCACATAGCCGAGGGTTTCCTCCCGCCGGCGCACGCGGTCGCCTGGGGCGTCGCGTCCGCTCCGTTCGTCGTCCACGGAGTCCGTTCGCTCACCCGTGAGGTCAGGGAGCACCCCGAGAGCACGCTGCTGCTCGGCGCCTCCGGAGCCTTCACGTTCGTCCTGTCCGCACTGAAGCTGCCCTCGGTGACCGGGAGCTGCTCGCATCCCACCGGGACCGGGCTGGGCGCCATTCTCTTCCGGCCACCGATCATGGCGGTCCTCGGCACCATCACGCTGCTCTTCCAGGCGCTGCTGCTCGCGCACGGCGGCCTGACCACGCTCGGCGCCAACGTCTTCTCGATGGCGATCGTCGGCCCCTGGGCCGGATACGCGATCTACAAACTGCTGCGCCGCTACGACGTGCCGCTGATGGTGGCGGTGTTCTTCGGGGCGTTCGTCGCCGACCTGTCCACCTACTGCGTCACCAGCGTCCAGCTGGCGCTCGCGTTCCCCGACCCGAGCAGCGGATTCCTCGGCGCACTCGGCAAGTTCGGCTCCATCTTCGCCGTCACCCAGATCCCCCTCGCGGTGAGCGAGGGACTGCTCACGGTGCTCGTGATGCGGCTGCTGGTGCAGTCCAGCAAGGGCGAGCTGACCCGGCTGGGCGTGCTCCTCACCAAGAAGCAGTCCCGGACCGAGACCGAGACCGAGGCGGTGGCCCGATGAGCAGGCGTCCGATGAGCAAGAACACGAAGATCAACGGCCTGCTGCTGCTCGTCGTGGCCGCGCTCGCGGTCCTGCCGCTCGCTTTCGGCCTCGGCGACCACAAGGAGGAGCCCTTCGCGGGCGCCGACGCCGAGGCGGAGACCGCGATCACCGAGATCAAGCCGGACTACGAGCCCTGGTTCTCGCCGCTGTACGAGCCGCCGTCCGGTGAGATCGAGTCGGCACTGTTCGCCCTTCAGGCCGCCCTCGGCGCCGGTGTCCTCGCCTACTACTTCGGCGTGCACCGCGGCAGGCGGCAGGGCGAGCAGCGAGCGCTGGAGCGGTCGGGGGACGCCGAGAGCGCGTCCGCCGGCACCGCGACCGCCGAGGAGTCCACGGCCGAAAGGGCCTGATCCCTCGTGCTGCCGATCGACGCGGCGGCGCACAGCAGTCGCTGGCGCCGCCGTCATCCGGTGGACAAGGCCGTCCTCGGGCTGGGTCTCACCGTGCTCGCGATCTCGCTGCCGCCCTGGCCGGGCGCCGCCCTGGTGCTCCTGACGTCCCTCGTGGTGCTGCTGGGACCGGCGGGCGTGCCGGGCCGGCGGCTGTGGCGTGCGTATCGCGTGCCGCTGGGCTTCTGCGTGACCGGCGCGGTCACCCTGCTCGTCCAGGTGGGCGGGCCGGAGGGCTTCGTGTCCCTCGCGGACGACGGTCCGCTGCGGGCCGGGGAACTGCTGCTGCGCACCTCGGCGGCTTCCCTCGGGGTCTTGTTGTTCGCCTTCACCACCCCCATGTCCGACCTGCTGCCCCGCCTGGTCAAGGCGGGGGTGCCCGCACCCGTCGTGGACGTCGCCCTCGTGACGTACCGCATGAGCTTCCTGCTCCTGGACTCCGTGCGCCGCATCCGGGACGCCCAGGCCGCCCGGCTGGGGCACACGAGCCGGGCCGCGGAGTGGCGTTCCCTGGCCGGCCTCGGCGCCACCGCCTTTGTACGGGCCTTCGACCGGGCCACCCGGCTCCAGGCCGGGCTCGCCGGGCGCGGCTACGACGGCACCCTGCGTGTCCTGGTGCCCGAGGCCCGCGTGTCCGTCCGCTTCACGGCCGCGAGTTGCGCCCTCCTCGCGGCGCTGGCCGCCCTCACCCTCGTACTGGAGAAGGCCCTGCCATGAGCGAGCCCACCGCCCTGGTCGCCCTGCGGGGCGCGTCCTACGCCTACGAGGACGGCCCCGTCGTGCTCAGCGGCCTCGACTTCGACGTGCGCGAGGGGCGCGCGCTGGCGCTGCTGGGCCGCAACGGCAGCGGCAAGACCACGCTGATGCGGCTGCTCAGCGGCGGGCTCAGGCCGCACGACGGCCGGTTGACGGTGCAGGGCACGCCGGTCACGTACGACCGCAAGGGGCTGACCCGGCTGCGGACGACCGTCCAGTTGGTGGTGCAGGACCCGGACGACCAGCTCTTCGCCGCGTCCGTCGCCCAGGACGTCTCCTTCGGCCCGCTGAACCTCGGCCTGTCCGACCCCGAGGTGCGGGTGCGGGTCGACGAGGCGCTCGCCGCACTGGACATCGGCGCGCTCGCCGACCGGCCCACGCATCTGCTGTCGTACGGGCAGCGCAAGCGCACGGCCATCGCCGGCGCGGTGGCGATGCGGCCGCGGGTGCTGATCCTGGACGAGCCGACCGCCGGGCTCGATCCGGACGGCCAGGAACGTCTGCTCGCCACCCTCGACGGGCTGCGCGCGAGCGGCACCACGGTGGTCATGGCCACCCACGACGTCGACCTCGCCCTGCGCTGGGCCGACGACGCGGCGCTCCTCACCCCGTCCGGCGCGCGCACCGGGCCGGCACCGGTGATGCTGGCCCGCACCGACCTCCTCCAGCAGGCCGGTCTGCGGCTGCCGTGGGGTGTCGCGGCGGCCCAGTTTCTGCGGTCGCAGGGCCTGTTGAGCGACACGTCCGCAGGCCCGCGCACCCCGGACGACCTGGCGGCGCTCGTCCCGGCACCGGAGTAGCGGCCGCCCCGGCACGACATATATGCCCACCAAGGGCATCAATGTCTTGAATGTTTCGCAGCTCCCTGTTGTATGGATTCACGACAACGGGAGTGAGGGAGCATGGCCAACGACATCGCGGACGCGGGCCCGCCGCAGTCCGCGGGCTTGAAGCCCAATGCGATCGGATTCGTCGACGCCCTCGTCATCGGGCTGAACGCCACCTCGCCCGCGTACTCGCTGGCCGCGGCCATCGGCCCGGTCGTGGCGCTCGTGGGTGTCTACGCCCCCGGCGTCATGCTCGCGTCGTTCGTCCCGATGCTGCTGATCGCCTCGGCGTTCTACTACCTCAACAGGGTCGACCAGGACTGCGGGACGACCTTCTCGTGGGTCACCCGGGCGATGGGCCCGTGGGCGGGCTGGCTCGGCGGCTGGGCCATCACGATGACCGGTGTCCTGGTGATCGGCTCGCTGGCGGACGTGGCGGTGACGTTCGCCCTGCTGGCCTTCGGTCTCGACAGCTGGGCCGAGAACGAGTTCGTGCGCCAGTTGCTCACGGTGCTGCTCATCATCGTGATGACGGCCGTGTGTGTCATCGGCACCGAGGTGTCGGCCCGGGTGCAGAACGTCCTCATCCTGGCGCAGGTCGCCTGTCTGATCGCGTTCGCCGTGGTGGCGCTCTACCGGGTCTACGCCGACACCGGCACCCTCGACTCCGTCGACCCGGCGTTCGGCTGGCTCGATCCCTTCGGGGCGGGCGGCGCCGGTCTGACTGCGGGCCTGCTGCTGGGCGTGTTCATCTACTGGGGCTGGGAGTCGGCGGTCAATCTCACCGAGGAGGTCGAGGACTCCGCCACCGCTCCGGGCAAGGCGGCCGTGTGGTCGACGGTCATCCTGCTGGTCACTTATGTGGCGGTCGCCTACGCGGTCGTCGCCTACGCCGGGCCGGCGTTCCTGTCCGAGAACGCCGCGGAGGAGGAGTTCATCTTCGCCATCCTCGCCGACGAGGCGATGGGCGGCTGGGACTGGGTGGTGCTGCTGGCGGTCTCCACCTCCGGGCTGGCCTCGACGCAGACGACGATCATCCCGGCCTCGCGCACGGCGCTGTCCATGGCCCGCCGGCGCGCGCTGCCGTCCCACTACGGGCACATCAGCCCGCGCTTCCGCACTCCCGACGTGAGCACGTGGTGGGTGGCCGGCATCGCCATCGCCTGGTATCTGGTCGTGCGTCAGATCAGCGAGAACGCCCTGTTCGACTCGCTGACCGCGCTGTCCCTGCTGATCGCGTTCTACTACGCGCTCACGGGCATCGCCTGCGCCGTCTACTACCGCCGCCATCTCACCGAGAGCGTGCACAACTTCCTGCTCATCGGGCTCGGCCCGGTGGTCGGTGCCGGACTGCTGGTCTGGCTGCTCGTCGAGTCGATCGGCGACATGGCCGATCCCGAGAACTCCTACAGCGGCGTCTCCTGGTTCGGCCTCGGCCCGCCGCTGGTCATCGGCATCGGCATCTTCCTCGCGGGTGTGCTCCTCATGGTCGTGTGGCGTCTGATGGCCCCCACCTTCTGGGCGGAACGCCCCGAGGTGGCCGACCCCGATCTCGTGCACGGCGACAAGGAGCACTGAAGATGTCGGTCGTTCTCGGATACGACGAGTCCCCGGGCGCCGTCCGCGCACTGCACGTCGCCATCGAGGTGTCGGCCGCGTTCGGCGAGCCGCTCGTGCTGGTCTACGGCGCCGCGGCGCCCGGCGCCCTCGGTGAGGAGTACACCGCGCACCGCGACGCCGTCCAGGAGGCCGGGCGCACCGCGCTCTCGCACGCCGTCGGAGTGGCCGACGAGGCCGGTGTGCCGACCACCGTGGAGGTCATCGACCAGAAGCCGGCCGAGGCGCTGATCGAGGCCGCGACGCGCCATGGGGCGAGGTTCATCGTGGTCGGCAGCTGGGGTGAGAGCCCGTTGCGCGGGGCCCTGCTGGGCTCCACACCCCACAAACTGCTGCATCTGTCCCGTACGCCGGTCCTGTGTGTGCCCACCGAACCGTGACCCACCGGGTTCAGGTCGCGGTGGCCGCTGCCGCGGCCTTGCCCGCCACCCGGCCCGAGAACAGGCAGCCGCCGAGGAAGGTGCCTTCCAGGGAGCGGTAGCCGTGGACCCCGCCTCCGCCGAAGCCGGCCACCTCTCCGGCCGCGTACAGACCGGAGATCGGGGTGCCGGAGGCGTCCAGGACGCGGCCGGAGAGGTCGGTCTGGAGGCCGCCGAGGGTCTTGCGGGTGAGGATGTTGAGGCGCACGGCGATCAGGGGGCCGGCGCTCGTGTCCAGGATCTTGTGGGCGGACGCGGTCCGGCTGAGCGTGTCACCCGGGTAGGCGAGCGCGTTGCGGATGCCCATGACCTGGACGTCCTTGGTGTAGGGGTTGTCGATCTCGCGGTCGCGGGCCTCGATCTGCCGCTTGAGGTCCGCGAGTTCGATGAGGTTGTCGCCGGTCAGCTTGTTCATGCCCGTGACGAGTTCGGGCAGGGTCTTGGCGACGACGAAGTCCTCGCCCTTCTCCTTGAACCGCTCGATCGGCTCCGGCGTCTGCCAGATGCGGGACAGCAGCATCCAGATGTTCTTCTCCGTCAGATCCGGGTTCTGCTCGGAGCCGGAGAGCGCGAACTCCTTCGCGATGATCTTCTGGGTCGTGACGAACCAGGAGTAGTCGTAGCCGCTGTCACTGATCGACTTGAGGGTGTGCAGGGTGTCGTAGCCCGGGATGTCGGGGCTGGAGAAGCGCTTGCCCTCGGCGTCGAACCACATGGAGGACGGGCCGGGCAGGATGCGGATGCCGTGGCCGGGCCAGATCGGGTCGTAGTTCTTCAGGCCCTCCGTGTAGTGCCACATCCGGTCGGGGTTGACGATCCGTCCGCCCGCCTTCTCGGTGATCGCCAGCATTCTGCCGTCCACGTGCGCGGGCACGCCGGTGATCATGGACTTGGGTGGGGTGCCGAGCCGGGCGGGCCAGTTCTTGCGCACCAGGTCGTGGTTGGCGCCGATGCCGCCGGAGGTGACGATCACGACGGGGGCGTTCAGCTCGAAGTCGCCGACGACGGTACGGGAGCTGGGCTTGCCGCGCCCGGCGCTGCTCGGCTCCAGGACGGCGCCGCGTACGCCGGTGACGGCACCGCCCGTGACGATCAACTCGTCGACTCTGTGGCGGAACTTGAAGGTCACGAGCCCGTCCTTCACGGCCGCCCGGACCTTCTTCTCGAACGGCTCGACCACGGCCGGTCCGGTGCCCCACGTGACATGGAAGCGCGGGACCGAGTTGCCGTGCCCGTCCGCGAGGCCGCCGCCGCGCTCGGCCCAGCCGACGATCGGGAACCACTGCATGCCGAGCCCGGCCAGCCAGGACCGCTTCTCCTCGGAGGCGAAGTCCACATACGCCTCGGCCCACTTGTAGGCCCAGTGGTCCTGGCCCGACGGGTCCAGGATCCCGCGGTCGAAGCCTGCCGTGCCCAGCCAGTCCTGCCAGGCCAGCTCGTGCGAGTCCTTGATGCCCATCAGCCGCTGCTCGGCGGAGTCGACGAGGAAGAGTCCGCCGAAGGACCAGAACGCCTGCCCGCCGAGACTGGCCTCCGGCTCCTGGTCCAGGAGCAGCACCTTGCGTCCCGCCGCCGCCAGTTCGGCCGTGGCGACCAGTCCGGCGAGGCCGTGGCCGACCACGATGGCGTCCGCGTCCGACGAGCCGGCCGAGGCCGCGAAGGCCGGGAACGTGGCCTGCGCGAGGGCGGCACCGGCGAGCACGCCGCCGGCGACGGTGAGGGCACGGCGGCGGGTGATCGCGGCAGGGGTTGACGAGTTCTCCATGGGCTGCCTTCCGGGGAGCTGCGCAAGGGGCGGGAGACACACGAGAGGCCGCTGCGAGAGCGGGTGTTACCGACGGTAGCCCAGGGGGTGTCGAGGTCGCCAGATGCTGCAACCGTGAACTTTTCTCATGTTTTCAAGTCGCCGAGTCCCCGCCCTCTCACGCCCCCGGCTCCCCCCGCCGTCAATCCCGATGGATGCGATCCACGAGGATGTCGATCACCAGCGGCGTCCGGGGCCCGTACCCCAGCAGCACCCCGTCCTCCATGTCCACGACCCGCCGGTCCATCCCCGCCGGCGTCTCGCCGATCCCGGGGATCTTCACCAGGCCGTCGACACCGCCCACGGACTCCAAACCCTTGGTCATCATGAGGATCACATCGGGCTGAGCCCGCACCAGCGCCTCACTGGTGATCGGCGTGAACGGCTTGTCCAGGCCCGCCTCCTTGCCCGCATCCACCGCCCCCGCGGCCTCGATCAGCGAGTCGGCGCCCGAACCCTTTCCGCCGATCAGATAGACGGCGGCGCTGCCGCGCAGGTAGAGGAAGGCGACCTTGGGCCTGCTGCCCTCGGGCACGGTGGCGCGTGCCGCGGCGAGTTCGCCGCGCATGCGCTCATCGAGGGCCTTGCCGGCCCCGGGCACACCGAGGGCCTCGGCGATGCGGGTGGTCCGTGTGGTGACGTCGGCGAGTTCGTCGGCCGGGTCGAGTACGACGACCGGGACGCCGGCGTCGCGGATCTGGTCGATGGCCTCCTTCGGACCCGTGTCGGTGTCGGCCAGCACGACCGTGGGCCGCAGCGACAGCACGCTCTCAGCGCTGACATCGTGCGCCTTGGTGACCTGCGGGAGCCGCTTCGCCTCCGCGAAGGTGGCGGTGATGTCCCGGCCGACGACCCGGTCACCGAGACCCAGCGTGAACACGATCTCCGCGACGCCGCCGTTGAGCGGCAGGATCCGCGAGGCGTCCTCGACGGTCACCTCGCGCCCGTCCGAGGAGTCGACGGTGACCGGCAACTCGGGCGTGGGCGGCTCGCCTTCGAGGGGAACGAGGGTGTTCCTCGCGAGCTGCCGCTCGGCCGCAACGGCGCGCTCACCCACTGAGGCCTCGGAGGCAGCGGACGGATCGGAACCGCCCGACGCTCCCCCACTCCCACCACAGGCACCCGTCAGCAGGGCCAGCGTCAGACCGAGGGCGGCGAGGCGTCTCCGGGATGCGCGCATGGGTTTCCTTTCCTCTCTTCTGGCACACAGTTGAGCAGTAGTTTAGGTTAGGCTTCCCTTAGTTATCACTGGTGGGGGTGTTCCATGGCGTGGGCAATTCGCCTGCACCGCAAGGGAGTTGGACCGATCCTCGGATTGACGGGCGCGACCGTCCTGCTGCTTCAGACCGCCGTGCCGGCCTCTGCGGCGGGCGGCTCGGCGACGGGCCCCGAGGGTCAGAAGCTCACCGTCTCCAAGTCCTCCGGTCTGTCCCCGGACGGCGAGACGGTGACCGTGACGGGCTCCGGCTACAACACCGAGAAGGGCATCTACGTCGCCTTCTGCGTGGACAACGGCGCCGGGAAGACCCCCACGCCCTGCGTGGGCGGAGTGGACATGTCCGGCGAGTCCGGGGCGTCCGTGTGGGTCTCCTCCAACCCGCCGTCGTACGGCGAGGGGTTGGCGAAACCGTACGAAGGCAGCGGCCACAAGGGCTCGTTCAGCGTGCGGCTCACCGTGCGCGCCAAGGACGCGAACACCGACTGCACGAAGTCCGGCGTGAAATGCGCGGTCATCACCCGCAACGACCACACCCGGGGCGGTGACCAGAGCCAGACGGTCCGGATCCCGGTGACCTTCGGCGGCACCGGCGGGGGCGCGCCGAGCGGCGACGGCGCCCCGGCGACACCGACCGCGACGGCCGGCGCGAGCACGACCGGCGGTGGTTCGGGCAGTTCGAGTGACGGCGGCGGTGATGAGAAGGCGAGCGACGGGCCGCTCGCGAGCACCGGTTCCGTCGCCCTGACGGCCGGGGTGACGGCGGCGGGCCTGGTCGCGGCCGGTACGGGCGCGTGGCTCTGGGCACGCAGGCGGCGGGCGGCGAACGCGGGCTGAGTCCCACTCGCCGGCCCGCTCCAACCCTCAACCGCACACTTCAGAAGGGGACTTGACGATGGCCAGGAGACCCGGCGCCGTCGCCGTGACAGGCGGCGCCCTGCTCGCATTACTGTGCCCGGGCGCGGCGACTGCACAGGACGGAGACGTGGCCGCCCGCACGGTCTCCGGCGGCTACGCGAGCTGGAGCACCGCCGCCGCCGAACTGGCCGACCTGGGCGTGCGGCTCGACGTGGCCGAACCCGCCGTACGGGGAGGTCCGGAGCGCGCCTGGTTCCCCGCCACCGGTGGTGGCACCGACCCCGACGGCGCGGACGCGGCGATCGACCTGGGCGGCACCGCCCGACTCACCGGCGCCGCACCGTCATTGACCCTCGCCGGACTGCGACTGGACCTGGCCGGCGACACCGGCACCCTCTCCGCGCGCACGGCACTGCGGGGCGAGGCGCGCGAGCTAGCCCTCGCCGACCTCACGACCGGCGCCGAACCCGTCGTACGGGCAAGCGGCGTGACCTGGACCGGGCTGCGCGCGTCGCTCACGCCGGACGGGGCGGCCCTGCTGGCCGAATGGAGCGGCGTCCGGTTCGCGGCGGGCGACGCGCTGGGCGTGCTGGACGTGACGGTGGGCACCGCGGGCGCGCAGGAGGGCGGGGAGACACCGCAGCCGACGCCGACTCCGACGCCGTACCCCTCGGAGGAGAAACAGTCGGAGGAGAAACAGGGGGAGCAACAAGAGGAGAACCCGGCGACGGGCGACCCCACGCGACCGGCGGCGCCCACGGCCACCGTCAGCCACCCCGAGCTCACCGCGGGAACCGAACAGCACGTCACCGGCGCCGGGTTCGAGCCGGGCGAGGTCGTCCTCGTGGCGATCGACGAGGACACCCGGTACCAGGCGGTGGCCGACGGGACGGGGCGGATCGCCCGGACGTTCCCCGTGTACGCCACGGCCACCGAGGGCGCCCACACGGTCGAGCTCTCCACGGTCACCGGGAAGCACAGGGCCGTTGTGGAGTTCGGTGTGCGGGTGGCCTCGTAGGTCTGCCCACATCATTTGCCCAAATCCCTTGCTTACAGCGCCAGTTGGGGTGGCGGCCCCCGTTGACAAACAAACCGCGTTAGTACTTAGGTTTGCCTTACCTAACCAAGCGATGGGTTCCTCGCTCACACCGAGGCACCCGCACCGAGAAGGGCCCACAGCCGACCATGAGACCCGTTCCCTCCGCCCGTACCGCCGCCCGCGCCACGCTCGCCGTAGCCGCCTCCGCCGCCCTGACTCTGGGCCTCGCCGGCTCGGCCTCCGCCGCCACCTCGACCCGCACGGTCACCGACGGCGGCACGACGTACAACCTGTCGCTCACCGCGCCCGGCACGGCCGCCGCCGCGGGCCAGGTCATCACCGTCTCCGGCTCCGGCTACAACACCGGCCAGGGCGTCTACGTCAGCCTGTGCGTGGTCGACGGGGCGCAGGGCGCGAACAAGCCCACCCCGTGTCTGGGCGGCCAGGACGAGAGCGGCTCCACCGGCGCCTCGCACTGGGTCAACAACACCTTCGGCGGCATGTTCGCCAACAGCTCCAAGTTCGGCGCGGGCGGCACCTTCAGTGTGCAGATCTTCGTGAAGGCCACGCTCGACGACGGCAGCGTCTGCGGCGAGGACGTCGAGTGCGCCGTCGTGACACGCGCGGACCACTTCGACAGCGCGGACCGCAAGTACGACGTCCACGTCCCGATCACCTTCCAGTGACGGTGTGACGGGAGGAACCCCCATGCAGCACAGACGACCGGCGGCGCTCCTGGGCGCCGCCGCGCTCGTGGCCACGGCCATCACGATCGGCTCCGCCGCACAGGCCTCCGACACCCCGAGGACCGCTCTCGGCAAGGACGGCCAGAAACTCACCGTCTCCGCCTCCGCGGGCATCGACCCGGACGGCGAGACGCTCCGCGTCACCGGCACCGGCTACGACGCGGCCAAGGCCGTCTACGTCGCCCTGTGCAAGGACAACGGAGACAACCGCGTCCCCAGCCCGTGCCTCGGCGGCGCCGACCAGACGGGCACCGGCAGTTCCTCGCAGTGGATCGTCCCCGAGGGTGACGAGTACGCGGGAGACCTGGCCGTGACGTGGGGCGAGGGCGGCACCTTCGACGTCGAGATCGGCGTCAAGGCCAAGGACGCGAGCCTCGACTGCACCAGGGTCACCTGCTCCGTCGTCACCCGCGTCGACCACCGCAACCCCGGCGACCGCTCCCAGGACGTCCGCATCCCCGTCACCTTCGAGGGCCAGGACCCCGGAGACGGGGGCGACGGCGGAGACGGTGTGGACGTGCCGCCGGGCACCGTCGGCTACGTACGGGCGGCCGAGTTCACCACCGCGGGCCGGCCACTGGACCTGCTGCTGCACCCCGACTCCGGGAAGCTGTACGTCGGTTCGGACAACATCCCCGACACCGCGGACATCGCCGAGCAGGGCCTCTACGCCCTCGACCCGAAGGACGGCAAGCTCCTCAGCCACGTCCAGCAGGCCCCCGGCTCCACCGGCGCGCTCGCGGCCCGTGTGGTCCGCTGGGTCGCCGCCCCGCTGGCCGGCGACGGCGTCGTCTTCCACTACCCGCTGCGTGGCATCGGCACCGCGAAGGACGGCGACACGGCCGCGAAGGGCGTCTGGCTGACCGGCGGCCCGGTCACCGGCGTCGGCCCCGGGACCGAGGCGACCACGACACTCGTCGCCCAGGGCGCCGTCCTCTCCGAGGTCGAGACCGCCACCGGCAAGATCAGGAAGACGGCCACCCTGGAGGGCGGCGGCATCCTCGGGGTGGACGCCGCGCGCGGCACCGCCTGGTCGGCCGACTCCGCGGGCGGAAAGCTGTACCGCATCGACACCGGCACCCTCGCGGTCACCGCCACCGTCGAACTCCCGGCAGCCGCCGTGTACTTCGTCGAGACGGACCCGGCGACCGGCAATGTGTGGGTGGGCAGCTCGTACGACGTGCTCGTCCTCGACAAGGACGGCAAGCCCCTGGCCAAGCTGACCGGCAAGGACCGGGCCACGGCCATGGCCTTCGACAGGACAGCCGGTGAGGCCTACGTCCTGCGCGAGGACTGGGGCACCGCCGAGGACGGCGCGGACAACGTCGGCGCCCTGGAGATCCACGACAGCGCCACCGCCGAGCAGGCGGCCGAGCCCGTCGCCCTGCCCGGCAGCCGCGCCGGCGCCTACGCGGGCGTAGCCGTAACCCCCGGCGCCACGTCCGTCTACGTCACGAACCAGGCCGAGAGCAAGGTCGTCAAGCTCGACCGCCGGGTCTCCCCGAAGGTCGTGCAGTCCCCCACCGACCAGTCCGTCGCGCCCGGCGACAAGGTCACCTTCGTCGCCGGCGCCGAGGGTGCCCCGGAGCCCACCGTCCGCTGGCAGGTCAGCCCGGACGGCGGCCAGACCTGGTCGGCGGTCGAGAGCGCGACCCGGAACGCGTACTCCTTCACCGCGAAAGCCGCGCAGGGCGGCTACCGCTACCGCGCCGAGTTCACCAACCCGGCCGGCACCACCCGCACTTCACCGATCACCCTCACGGTCACGGAGCCCGACGACGGGGGCGACGGAGGCGACGGGGGCAACGACGGTGACGGGAACACAAAGCCCTCCGGCACCAGCACCGTCACCGGCCCCAACGGCCAGAAGCTCACCGTCACCCCGGTCAACAACCTCGCCACCGAGAACCAGACCCTGAAGGTCACCGGATCCGGATACGACCCGAGGAAGGGCATCTACGTCGCCCTGTGCGTCGACAACGGCGACGGCGAACTGCCCACGCCCTGCATCGGCGGCGTCGACATGACCGGCGGCTCGCACTCCTCCGCATGGATCTCCTCCGACCCGCCGGACTACGGCGAGGACCTGGCGATCCCGTACGGAGCGGGCGGCACCTTCGAGGTCGAGCTGACCGTCGACGCCGAGGACGAGTACACCGACTGCTTCAAGGCCACCTGCGTCCTGGCCACCCGCAACGACCACACCCTCTCCGGCGACCGCTCCCAGGACGTGAGGGTCCCGGTCGGCTTCGTCGGGCAGGACCCGGTGGACACCGACGACGACACCGGCGGCACGGGCGGGAACGGCGGCTCCGGCACGAGCACGACGGGCGGCGGCACCGGCGACGGCACGGGTACGACGTCCACCACGGGCGGCGGTTCCGGCGGCACCGGCACCTCGACCGCGGGCGGCAGCCTCGCCTCGACCGGCGTGAACGTGCTCTCCGTCGCCGCGCTCGCGGCCGCGCTGCTCGCCGCCGGCTGGGCGGCTTGTCGCAAGGGCCGCAAGGCCGCCTGACGACATGGCGGGCGGGGTCACCGTGCCCCGCCCGCAGGCAGAGCCGTCACACCGTCCGGCCCGCCACCACCCACTTCGACGGCAGCTCGATCCGCGCGCCGTCGGTCCCGTACTCCGTGGTGATCAGCGGCAGTTCGCCGCTCGCGAGGACGCTGAGGCCGGCCGCGCGCAGATACTCGGGCACGGAGGCGTCGGCGACCTCGCCGGGGGCGATGCCGTGCCGGAAGATCGGCGCGAGCTTGGGCGGCGGGCCGGACGGACTCTGCGCGAGGCCCATGAGGACCGGCTTCGCGGACTCGGAGAGTTCGACGAGGAAGGCCCGGCCGCGCTCACCGACCAGCGTGGCGATCCCGTTCACCATCAGCTGCCGGTCGTCGGGCTCGGCCTGATGCAGCACGCCCCGCATGTAGATGTTGGCGTCGCCGAGTTCCGCGTGCAGCGTCTCGGCCTCGGCCTTCTCCACCGCGTCGAACAGCCGGTACGTCGCCTGCCCGGCGGGGTCGGCCCGCCGGGCGTGGTCCAGAGCGGCGGCGGACAGCTCGACGCCGAGGACGCGCGGGAAGCGTTCGGCGAGGAAACGCGTCTGAGTGCCGTTGCCACAGCCCAGGTCCACCAGCGGCAGGCCCGGATCGGTCAGGTGCGCCTCGAAGAGGGCCAGGTGGCGGCCGGCGGTCAGGGCAGGCTCGGCATCCCAGAACACCGCGCCCTGTTCATCGCTCGCTTCACGCCAGAAGCCCTCCCAGGCCTGACGGTATCGACTCGTCACGCTCATCTGCCCAGCTCCCCAGGTTGCGACGCCGACCCGTCGTCAAGTGACGGGCGAGTACGGTCTATCGCGGCCCGGTGACGGCTACAAGCGCGTGGCGCATTCCTTCACTCCGCATTCGAGACTCGTGCGCCGTCGTGCGCCCGCGGGGGCACGAGGGTCAGCGTCGCGGGAGTGTGAGTTCGAACCAGACGGCCTTTCCGGCGCTCGTGCGGCTGGTGCCCCACTCGCGGGCGAGCACGCTCACCACACGCAGCCCGCGTCCGGTCTCGTCCTCCGGACCGGCGTTGAGCAGGGTCGGCAGTTCATGGTCGTCGTCGTCCACCTCGCACAGCAGCGTCTCACCGCGCACGAGCCGCAGCTCGACGGGGCGGCTGTGGGAGTGCCGTACGGCGTTGGTGACGAGCTCGCTGACCAGCAGCTCGGCGCTGTCGGCGAGGCGCGACAGGCCCCAGTCGTGCAGCTGTTCACGGACGACGGCGCGGGCCCGGCCGACCTCCGCCGGGTCGAGGACGAGCCGCCATTCGGCGACGTCCTCGGGCTCGATGCCGTTGAGGCGGGCCATCAGCAGGGCGACGTCGTCCTTGCGGCCGCCGCGTGTGTTGAGGGCGCGGATGATCGTGTCGCAGGCGTCGTCCATGGACGCGGCCGGGTGAGCGGCGGACTCGCACAGCGTCGCGAGCCCGACACCGATGTCTTCACCGCGCACCTCGACCAGTCCGTCGGTGCACATCACGATCCGGTCGCCGGGCCGCACGCGCACGCGTACCGCCTCGAAGGGCACCCCTCCGACGCCGATCGGCGCGCCCGTGGGCAGGTCGAGCAGCTCGCTGTGCCCGTTGTCGGCGCGGACCAGGACGGGCGGGATGTGGCCGGCGTTGGCGATGTGGAGCTCGCCGGCGATCGGGTCGTAGACGGCGTACAGGCAGGTCGCGAGGTAGGTGTCGCCGAGGCGCTGGGCGAGGTCGTCGAGGTTGCGCAGCAGCTGGGCGGGCGGCAGATCGAGAGCGGCCATGGTCTGCACGGCCGTACGCAACTGGCCCATCATGGCCGCCGAGTTGAGGCCGTGCCCCATGACGTCGCCGACGACCAGGGCGGTGCGGGCGCCGGGCAGTTTGACGGAGTCGAACCAGTCGCCGCCGACCCGGCCGAGGAGGGTGCCCGGCAGATAGCGGGTGGCGATGTCGCAGCCCGCCATGCGCGGCGGGATGTGCGGCAGCATGCTGTCCTGGAGGGTCTCGGCGACGCTCTCCTGGTACGTGTACATGCGCGCGTTGTCGAGCACGAGGCCCGCGCGGGCGGCGAGTTCGGCGCCGGTGACCCGGTCCATGTCGTTGAACTCGACGCGCTCGGGGTGGCGCAGCAGGATCATGAAGCCCAGCACCACGTCGCGGGCCTTGAGCGGCACGACCAGCATGGAGCGGCCCGTGATGAGCGGCCGGATGTCCCGCTTCTCGAACTGCGAGGCGATGGCGTGCCCCAGCTGCTCGCTGATGCGCGGCACGAGCACGGGGTCGCCGGAGGTCATGCACTGGAAGAACGGCGTGTGCGCCGGGAAGGGCATGGCCTCGCCGACCGGCACGACGTCCTCCCAGCGGCCGGGTTCGTCGGTGTGCTCGAGGGCGACCCGGTGCCACATGGTGGTCGTGTCCGGTACGCCTTCGGGGAATCCCTCGCCGGCGACGACCTGTTCGCGCAGATAGGTGCCGGCTACGTCGGTGAAGCGGGGCACGACGGCCTTGCTGACCTCGACAATGGTCCGTGACAGGTCGAGGGAGGTGCCGATACGGCCGCTGACCTCGTTGAGGAACTCCAGACGTTCGCGTACGGCGGCGTACTCGAGGTCCTCCGCCTCGTCGGTGTACTCCTGCGGTAACGGCAGGCCCTGAGCGGCGGCCCGGGCGGCCCGCTCGCGGCGCGCCCTGCGCTCGACACGCCGGGGCACACCCCAGTCGGGGGTGACGGGAACCCGGTCGTTCTGACTGAACTCCAGGACCGGATAGCCGAGTTCGAGGATCTGGCCGACGATACGGGCACTCTCCTCGACGCTCATGCTCGGCAGGATCTCGGGGAGCCCGCGGGCGAGTTCCTCGGCGCCGGGGAAGTCGGTGTGCAGGGCGAATGCGGGTGCGACGCGCTCGTAGCCGGTGTCCTCTTCCTGGGCCTCCTGCTGGAGCCGGCCCACGTCGGCGCCCAGCACGAGCAGCCGCTCCGGGCCGGGTCCCACCAGCGGGTAGGCCCACCACAGGACGTCGACTCGATCGCTCCCCCACCCTTCGGGCGGGGGGACCCCCATCTCGCTTCGCTCGGGCACGGTGAGGCGGGCGCGTCCCGCGGCGGGGTAGTACAGCCGCCCGTCGAGGGAGGTCTCAAGATCGTGGCCGAGACCGTCGTAGGCCGAGTAGGCGCCGTACAGCGAGACGTCGTCGTCCTCGGGCAGCGCGCCGGAGACGGGCAGCAGGTCGACGGCCGCGCGTCCGATCGCCTCCTCCTTGGCGGCGCCGAACAGACGGCGTGCGCCGGAGCTCCAGTGCGAGACGAGGCCCTCGCGGTCGACGACGACCACGGCCAGTGGGATCCGTCCGGACGCGGCGTGTTCCGTCACCGCGCCGTCCCTTTCGGTGCCACGGTCCATGGCCCAGGCCCTCTCTCCCCACGGCTCCGCAAGATCTGCGCGCCCACACCACCGTACGGCTCCGGGCCGAAGTGATGTGCGGCAATACGGGAATTGATATGACGAGATCAAGACGGCCGGCGCAGGGGCCGAAAGGCCCACCCTCGCCGCGTCCCCGCAGGACAACCCCTGTGCCGGTGCGCCTGATCAGTCCTCGTGCCCGAGCTGAAGATCGCGTTCCGTACGGCCTCCGCCGGCGACCTGGAGCACGCTGGCGACCGGCGGGTAACCCGTGGCGATGACGGTGTACTCGCCGGTGGACAGGTCGACGAACCGGAAGGTCCCGTCGGGGCCCGTGGTGAGCGTGTCCATGACGTTGCCGGCGGCGTCGAGCAGGGTCACGCGCGCGTCCTCGACCGGGCGCCCCCCGCCTGCCCGCACGGTGCCCCGCAGCAGGGCGCCGCCGGCGAGTTCGATGTCCTGGCGCGTCTCGCGGGCCGCCTTGACGGTGACGGGGACGGCAGCCGGGCGGAAGGCCGACGCGCTCGCTGCGAGGGTGTACTCGCCGGCGACGAGTTCGGTGATGACGTAGCCGCCCTCGCGTCCGCTGCGGGTGGTGGCCACGACCTCGCCCTGCACGTTTGTGAGCGTGACCGTGGCGTCCACGGGCGTGCCGTCCGGGGTGAGCACCCTCCCCGCGAGGCGTCCGGCGCCGCCCAGGACGATGTCCAGGTCCACGGGGCGCTCTCCGACGGTCACGGTGACGGCCTGCGGCTGGTGGCCGCCCGCCGCGGCGATCATGACGTACGACCCCGGCCCCGGCGTCGCCAGCCCGTACCGCCCGTCGTCGCCGCTCGCGCCGCGCCCGACCTGCTGCCCGCCGATGTCGATGAGCGTGAGTGCCGCGCGCGGTACGACGGTCCCGTCGGGATGCTGCACCAGGCCGCGGACGGGAACTCCGGCGGCGTACTGCGAACGGGCGGGCGGGATCGGGGCGTTCACCGGCGCCGATTCCGTCTCCGGGGCCTGGGCGGTGTGGGACACCAGCGGTTTCTCCTTGAGGAAGAAGGCGATGAGCAGGCCCAGCACGAGCACCGGCACGAGGTAGAGGAAGATCCTCGGCATGGCGTCGGCGTAGGCCTGGATGTAGTCGTCTCGCAGCGCCGGGGGCAGGGTGTGGACCAGCTGCGGGGTGATCGACTCGGGGTCGGGCAGTTCGGCGCCCGCGCGTGTGGGGAGCCGTTCGGCCAGGGCGTCGGCGAGCCGGTCGGCGAAGAGGGTGCCGAAGATGGCGGCGCCGACGCTGCCGCCGATCTGCCGGAAGTAGTTGTTGGCGCTGGTGGCGGTGCCGAGGTCGGCGGGGCGCACGGAGTTCTGCACGGCGAGGATCAGGACCGGCATCACCATGCCGATGCCGGCGCCGAGCACGGCCATCCAGAGGCTGTAGTGCAGCCGGGGCGTGTCGGCTTCGAGGCGGGACAGCAGCCACATGCCGACGACCGAGAGTGCGCTGCCGAGCACGGTGTAGATCTTGTAGCGGCCGGTGAGGCTGATGAGTTGGCCGCACACGATCGAGGCGCCGACGATGCCGCCCATCATCGGCAGCATCAGCAGGCCCGACTCGGTGGCCGTGGCCCCGTCGACCATCTGCAGGTAGGTCGGCAGATAGCTGGCGGCGCCGAACAGTGCGACGCCGATCACCAGGCCGACCATGCCGGTCACGTTGAAGACGGAGTCCCTGAACAGCCGCAGCGGGATGAGGGGTTCGGCGGCGAAGTGCTCGGCGACGACGAAGAGAACCGTGGCGAGGGCCGCTCCCCCGGCGAGGCCGAGGATGACGCGGGAGTCCCAGGCGTACTCGATGCCGCCCCAACTGGTCAGCAGGACCAGGCAGGTGGAGGCGGCGGCGAGCAGCAGGGAGCCGAGGACGTCCAGCCGGGCCTTGGCCTTCGGCTTCGGCAGCTTCAGTACGACGGCCACGACGGCCAGGGTGACGAGGCCGAAGGGGACGTTGATGTAGAAGCACCAGCGCCAGGAGACGTGGTCCGTGAAGTAGCCGCCCAGCAGGGGGCCGGCGACCGAGGCGAGGCCGAACGCGGCGCCGATCAGGCCCATGAAGCGGCCGCGCTCCCTGGCCGGCACGATGTCCGCGATGATCGCCTGGACGCCGATCATGAGGCCGCCCGCGCCGACGCCCTGGACCGCGCGGTAGGCGATGAGCTGGTCCATGGTCTCGGCGCGCCCGGCGAGCGCGGAGCCGACGACGAAGACGACGATCGCGAACTGGAAGACGCCCTTGCGGCCGAGGAGGTCGCCGAGCTTGCCGTAGATCGGCAGTCCGACGGTGGCCGTGAGCAGGTAGGCGGTGATCGCCCAGGACATCTTGTCCAGGCCGTGCAGCTCGCCGACGATCTTCGGCAGCGCGGTGGCGACGATCATCTGCTCCAGCGCGGCCAGCAGCAGCGCGAGCATCAGTGCGAAGAAGACCAAGCGCACCCGGCGCGGGCTCAGTTGGGCCTCGGCGCCTTGGGGCGGAGCCTGTGGAGGTGGTGCGGTGACGGTTTCGTCCTGCACCAGAGTCGTGCCGCCCACGTACCGCTCCCCTCGCCGTACCTGCTCACATTTCCCGCATGAGAGCGACAACTACGAGCAAGCACGGCGAGTTACGGCACAGTCCCGGACACGGCGGAGATCCACTCGATCCGGTGAGGGGGCCAAGGGCCCCCGGACACCTGGGACTTACTTCTCGACCTCGGTGGCCAGCTTGGCGAGCAGCTCGTCGTAGATCCGGCCGAGGCCCTTGGGCGCGAAGGTCTTCTCGAAGAAGCCGCCGATACCGCCGGCGCCCTGCCACGTGGTGGTGACGACGACGAGGGACTTGCCCTCACCGGCCGGGGTGACCCGCCAGGTGGTGACCATGGAGGAGTTGCGGTCCTTCTCGACGAGCTCGCCGTCGGTGGGCTCGCTGACCTCCAGGAGGCAGTCGCGCACACGCTTGCTGGTGGCTTGGAGCTTCCAGTGGACGAGGGTGCCCTCGCCGTCGCCGCCCTCGCGCACCTCGTACTCGCTGAAGTGCCCGGGCAGCAGCTTCTGCCGCGTGCCGCTGTAGTCGGCGAGGGCGTCGAACACCTTCTCCGCGTCCGCCGCGACGACCCGCTCCGTAGTGGCCTCGACCTGCGCCATTGACTTCCTCCAGGACCTGAATTCTCGGGGATTGGAGCAAGCCAACCACCCCGCTGCCGGACCGCCCAAATCGGGGTCCCGATCAGCTCTCCGAACCGATCGCACAGTGATCGGAAACGAAGCCCGGGGATAGGTCGCATGATCAAGGGAACATGTGTTCTATTCTAGGGGCAGTGCTACCGAGGAGGCCTCATGCGCTGGGAGAACCTCACCCTGGAGTCCGACCACAGCCGTGCCGACTCCGCGCTGTTCGGCGCGGACGCGGTGGTCACCCGCACCTTCGACACGCCCGAGTTCGCCGGGATCACGTTCCACGAGATCCGGGCCCGCTCGATCCTCAACCGGGTGCCGGGCGCCTCGCGCATGCCCTTCGAGTGGACGGTCAACCCGTATCGGGGCTGCTCGCACGCGTGCGTGTACTGCTTCGCCCGCAAGACCCACAGCTATCTGGACCTGGACACGGGCCTCGGCTTCGACTCCCAGATCGTGGTCAAGGTGAACGCGCCGGAGCTGCTGCGCCGCCAGCTCGGCTCGCGCCGCTGGCAGGGCGATCACATAGCGATGGGCACGAACGTCGACTGCTACCAACGCGCGGAGGGCCGCTACCGCCTGATGCCGGGGATCCTCGCCGCCCTGCGCGACCACGCCAATCCGTACTCGATCCTGACCAAGGGCACGCTGATCCTGCGCGACCTGGAGCTGCTGAAGCAGTCCGCCGAGGTGACGGACGTCGGCGTCTCCGTCTCGGTCGGCTTCACCGACCCCGAGCTGTGGCGCACCGTGGAGCCGGGCACGCCCGCCCCCGAACGCCGCCTGGACGTCGTCCGGACGCTGACCGAGCACGGACTGGGGTGCGGTGTGCTGATGGCGCCGGTGATCCCGTTCCTGAGCGACAGCCCGGCCCAACTGCGGGCCACCGTGCGCGCGATCGCCGCATCCGGGGCCACCTCGGTCACGCCCCTGGTACTGCATCTGCGTCCCGGGGCACGCGAGTGGTTCATGGCCTGGCTCGGCCGGGAGCACCCGTATCTGGTGCGCCGGTACGAGCGGCTGTACGCGGACGGCGCCTACGCGCCGAAGTGGTACCAGCGCCGGGTCACCCGTCAGGTGCACGACCTGGCGCAGGAGTACGGGATAGGCCCCACGCGCGCGGGGATGCCCCGGCGGATCCGCGAGCCGGAGCCGGCCCCCGCCGAGCACACGGAGTCCGAACCGACCCAGCTCTCGCTGATCTGAGAGCCTCGGCGGGCATTGGGGCGCATCTCTCGGCCCAATAGGGTCAAGTCTTGCCCGAAGCAGTTCTTCCAGGCGCCCCTTCCGGGATGAATGCGGCCGGGATCGTGGCCTTCGCGGTCCCGCACCCTCCGTCCTGGGAGGACCCCATGGGAAAACGCGCAGCCGTGCTGTGCGGCGCCGCCGTCGTCATGGCCGCAACCGTGACGGCTGTCCCCGCCGGAGCCAGCGCCACCGGCACCGCGGACACCTTCAGAACCGCACCCCTGACCTGGAAGAAGTGCGGCAACACGAAATACCCGACGCTGCAGTGCGCGTCCCTCGACGTGCCGCTCGATCACACCGAACCGCGCGGACGGCAGATCACCCTCGCGCTGTCCCGCGTCCCGCACACCGCGAAGAAGTTCCAGGGCCCGCTGCTGGTCAACCCCGGCGGCCCCGGCGGCAGCGGTCTCACGCTGGCCGGATTCGTCGCCTCCGGACTGCCCAAGGCGGTGGCGGCACAGTACGACGTCATCGGCTTCGACCCGCGCGGCGTCGGCAGGAGCAAGCCCGCCGTCAACTGCAAGCCCGGCCACTTCGCCCCGGTGCGCCCGAACTCCCTGCCGAGCACCCCGTTGATCGAGCGGGCCAACCTGCTGCGCGCCAAGTCCTTCGCGCGGGCCTGCGGCAAGAAGTACGCGGACGTGTTGCCGCACCTCAACACCGTCAGCGCCGTGCGCGACATGGACCGGATCCGCGCGGCACTCGGGGTGCGGCAGATCAACTACTTCGGTTACTCGTACGGCACCTACCTCGGCGCGGTCTACGCCAAGCTCTACCCGCAGCGGGTGCGGCGCGCGGCCCTCGACTCCGTCGTCGACCCCACGGGCGTCTGGTACGAGGCCAACCTCGCGCAGGACGTCGCCTTCAACGACCGGCACCGCGCGTTCCTGGCGTGGGTCGCCAAGTACGACCGGACGTACGGGCTGGGCACCGATCCGTCGCGGGTCGAGGCCGCCTGGTACCGGATGCGGGCGGCCCTGGCCAGGACGCCGGCCGGCGAGAAGGTGGGCGCCTCCGAGTTGGAGGACACCTTCCTGCCCGGCGGCTACTACAACGGATACTGGCCCTACCTCGCCGAGGCGTTCGCCGCGTATGTGAACGACGGGAACGCCGACCCGTTGGTCGAGGCGTACGAAAAGTTCGGCGCCGCCGACGCGTCCGACGAGAACAGCTACAGCATCTACGCCTCCGTACAGTGCCGCGACGCCGCCTGGTCCCGGGACTGGCAGCAGTGGCGGACGGACAACTGGTCCGTGCACGCGAAGGCGCCGTTCATGACCTGGAACAACGCCTGGTACAACGCGCCGTGCGCGTTCTGGCCGAAGGACCCGCTTCCCTCGGTGAGCATCGCCAACAGCAAGGTGCCACCGGTGCTGCTGTTCCAGTCCACCGACGACGCGGCCACCCCGTACCAGGGCGCCGTCACGGTGCACCGGCAGCTGGCCCGCTCCAGCCTGGTGGTCGAGCGGGGCGGCGGCAACCACGCCGTCACGCTGGGCGGGAACTCCTGCCTGGACAAGCACCTCGCGGCCTACCTCGCCGACGGCACGGTGCCGCGCGGCGCGGGTGAGGTCGACGCGGTGTGCGAGGCGCGGCCCGACCCGAAGCCGCTGAGCTCCAAGGTGGCGTCGGCGGCGGCGCGCGGCGCCGAGCTGCATCGGCTGGTCGGCTTCCGCCACTGAGCGCTTGATCGCCGGTCACAGGTCGCCTGACGGTCCGTCGGGGGCGTTGTCAGACCCATGGTCCACCATGGACGCATGAGTGAGCTGACCAGGATTCCCGCCCCCGACGGGGTCGCCCCCGCCGCCCAGTACACCCACGTCGTGCTCGGCACCGGGCGCTTCGTCGCCGTCTCCGGCCAGCTCGCCCTCGACGAGGACGGCAAGCCGGTCGGGGAGGGAGACCCCGGAGCCCAGGCCCGCCAGGTCTTCGAGAACCTGAGGCGCTGCCTCACCGCGGCCGGCGCGACCTTCGACGACGTCATCAAGCTCACCTACTTCGTCACGGACATGGCCCACATGCCCGCCCTCCGCACGGCCCGCGCCGAGCACATACCCGACGACCGGCTGCCGGCCGCGTCGGCGGTCCAGGTCGCCGGGCTGGTGCGCCCCGAGTTCCTGATGGAGGTCGAGGCGTTCGCCGTGCTGCCGTGCTGATCGGGGTCGGACCGGGTGACGGATGGCTACGGTGCCGTCATGGATGACGACGGCATACGGATCCGCCCCATGACCCCGGCCGACTGCGACCGTGTCGCCGAGATCCGCGTCGGCGGCTGGCAGACCGCCTACAGGGGCCTGATCCCGCAGTCGTACCTGGACGCCCTGGATGTGGCCCAGGACGCCGGACGCCGCCGCGCCTACTTCTCACAGGCCGACGGCAGCGTGGTCGACCTGGTCGCCGAGCAGGGCGGTCGGATCGTCGGCTGGGCCTGCCACGGTCCGTACCGTGACGGCGAAGTACGCACCGAAGACGCCGAGTTGTACGCCATCTACGTGGACCCCGGGCAGTACGGCACCGGCATCGGGCGGTCCCTGCTCCAGGAGTCGGTACGCCGTTGCACCGCCGCCGGACATGCCCGCATGCTCCTGTGGGTCCTCAGGGACAACGTCCGCGCCCGGCGCTTCTACGAACGGGGCGGCTTCCGGGCGGACGGGGCCGAGGAGCCCTTCGAGGTGGACGGCGTCGAGGTGCCCGAGGTGCGGTACGCGCGTGCGCTGAGGGCCGGCTGACAGGGGCGTCGCTCTTACGCGTTGCCGTCGACCGGCCGGTGCCTCACCGCTGGTGTGGGATGCGGGCCAGCGCCCGTACCGCCGCCTCAGCGAGGGCCGGGTGGGCCAGGGCCTCGTTCAGGATGCGTCTGGCCCGGGTGTCGCCCAGGGTGCCGAGGCCGTCCACGCAGGCGAGGGCCACGCGGCGGTAGGGGTCGTGCGGGCGCAGGCGTCGCTCCAAGGTGGTGATGAGGGCGGGCACGGCCTCGGGGGCGCGCAGTTCGACCAGGAGCCGGACCGGGTGCAGGGCGTAGGCGACGCGCAGTTCGTTGGTGGCGAGGGCGGCGGCCGCGCGGGCGGTGCGCGGGTCGCCGAGGCGGGCGAGGGCGTGGGCGGCGGAGGCGCAGCGCTGCGGGTCGCGGTGGTTGAGAAGCAGGACGAGCGACTCGAAGGCCCGCCGGTCCCCGGCGAGGCCCAGCCGGAACGCGGCCAACTCCCTGGCCCACAGCGGCTGCCCCGGCGCGGTGAGCACGTCGGCCAGTTCGCCGAGGTCCTCGGTCGTCACGAGACGGTCGTACGCGGCCGACGTACCGGACTCCTGCCGTAAGCGCTCCGTGAGTGATCGCAACTCTTCGTCCATGAAGGCGAGCGTATGCAAGCGGCCCGCTTCTCGGGACCTACATCACAAAGACGGGGGCTGGCGTGCTCGTTACCCACCGGTTAAGCTCATACGAGCGAGTCACCCACTCGCAGATTTGCTTGCAGCGGCCTGGTGACGCAGCCGCCGCGAGTGTCGGTCGGTTCGGTACATCGCGTACCTCAGTACGACTCGGCTCCGGGACAGGGCCGGTCGGATCCTCCGTTCCCCGGGGCGTGTGCACGCCCCTCGGCGACGGCACCGGGCGTGTGCGCCAGTAGCCCGGCAACACCCGCACTCACTTCTCTCCGCACCCGGTGCGCTCTCGGTTCGGCCTCGATGGGGCCGGGCTCGGCGCACCCGGGCGCGCTCCCAGTCGTCACCCTCATTCCTGGAGTCCCGCGATGGCCACTCCCCTGTCCGACACCCCTCTGTCCCCGCTGAAGACCGTTGCCGTCGTCGGCCTCGGCACCATGGGCACCGGCATCGCCGAGGTCCTCGCCAAGGCCGGTCGCGACGTCATCGGCATCGACATCAGCGAGGCCGCGACCGCCAAGGCCGTCGCCACCCTGGAGTCCTCGACCGCCCGCGCCGTGGAGCGCGGCAAGCTGACCGAGGACGAACGTGCGGACGCCCTCGCCCGCGTCCGCACCTCAACCGACCTGCGTGCCGCGGCCGACGCGGACCTGGTCATCGAGGTGGCGCCGGAGTCGTACGAGATCAAGCAGCAGATCTTCCGCGAGCTGGACGGGATCGTGCGCCCCGAGACGATCCTGGCGACCGGCACCAACGCCCTGTCCGTCACGCGGCTGGCCGCCGACTCGGCCCGCCCGGAGCGGGTTCTCGGTCTGCACTTCTTCAACCCGGCGCCCGCGATGCGGCTGGTCGAGGTCGTCTCCTCGGTGCTGACCGCGCCGACCGCCGTCTCCGCGGTCACCAACCTCGCCCTGGACCTCGGCAAGGAGCCCGTCGCGGTGGGCGACCGGCCCGGATTCGTCGCCGACGGGCTGCTGTTCGGCTACCTCAACCAGGCGGCCGCGATGTACGAGGCGAAGTACGCCTCCCGCGAGGACATCGACGCCGCGATGCGGCTGGGCTGCGGACTGCCGATGGGCCCGCTGGCGCTGCTCGACCTGATCGGCATCGACACGGCGCGCACCGTCCTGGACGCCATGTACACCGAGTCCCGCGACCGGCTGCACGCCCCCGCGCCGATCCTCAAGCAGCTCAGCGAGGCGGGCCTGACGGGCCGTAAGTCGGGCCGCGGCTTCTACACGTACGAGGCGCCGGGCAGCGCCACCGTCGTGCGGGACGCGCTGACGCCGCTGGACGGCGCCGCCCTCACGCCGGGCCGCGAGGTCCGCTCGGTCGGTGTCGCGGGCTCCGGCACCATGGCGTCCGGGATCGCGGAGGTCTTCGCCAAGGCCGGCTACGACGTCGTGCTCGCCGCCCGCAGCGAGGAGAAGGCGCAGACCGCGAAGGCCCGTATCGGCAAGTCTCTTTCCCGCTCTGTCGACAAGGGCCGGATGACCGCCGAGGCCGCCGCGCAGACCCTGGACCGGATCACCGCGGCGGGTTCGTACGACGCGTTCGCCGACGTCGATCTGGCCGTCGAGGCCGTCGCCGAGGACCTGGAGATCAAGCGGCAGCTGTTCGCGACGCTGGACAAGGTCTGCAAGCCGGGTGCGGTGCTGGCCACCACCACCTCGTCGCTGCCCGTCGTCGCCTGTGCCCGCGCCACCTCGCGTCCGCAGGACGTGATCGGCATGCACTTCTTCAACCCCGCGCCGGCCATGAAGCTGGTCGAGGTCGTCCGCACGGTCCTGACGGGTGACGACGTGCACGCGACGGTGCGCGAGGTCTGTGGCCGGATCAGGAAGCGCGCCGTGGACTGCGGCGACCGGGCCGGATTCATCGTCAACGCGCTGCTGTTCCCGTACCTGAACAACGCCATCAAGATGGTGCAGGAGCACTACGCGACGCTCGACGACATCGACGCGGCGATGAAGCTGGGCGGCGGCTACCCGATGGGGCCGTTCGAACTGCTGGACGTCGTCGGGCTCGATGTGTCCCTCGCGATCGAGAAGGTCCTGCACCGCGAGTTCCGCGACCCGGGCCTGGCTCCGGCGCCGCTGCTGGAGCACCTGGTGGCCGCGGGCTGCCTCGGCCGCAAGACGGGCCGTGGCTTCCGCGAATATGCCCGGCGCTGAGCGGCCCGGGGACTGGTTCGGAGGCGGTCAGGAGTGGGGGGGGGGGGGGGCCCCCCGCCGCCCCCCCCCCCCCCCCCCCCCCCGCCCCCCCCCCCCCCCCCCCCCCCCCCCCCCCCCCCCCCCCCCCGGGGGGGGGGTTCCCTCTATGCGCCCGGGGGCGGCGGGGGGGGGGGTGGGGGGGGGGGGGGTGGGGGGGGGGGGGGGGCGGCGGCCCCCCCCCCCCCCCCCCCCGACCACCCGGCGCGGCCCGGCCCCGCCCGCCGAACCCGGCGTTCCCCCGCCCGCCGAGGGCGGGGGAAACCCCGTACATGCGCATCAAGCTGCGCACATGCAGTACGTTCGGGTCATGCCCCAGCCCGCCAAGTCCTCACGTACACCAGCCACGCCCGACGCGCCGGAAAGTGCCGCCGGCAGTCGCGCGGCCGCCCAGCGGCTCAAGATGCGCCGCGAACTGGCTGCCGCGGCCATGGAGCTGTTCGCGACCAAGGGGTACGAGGCAACCACCGTCGACGAGATCGCGGCGCAGGCCGGGGTCGCCCGCCGCACGTTCTTCCGCCACTTCCGCTCCAAGGAAGAGGCGATCTTCCCCGACCACGACGACACACTGATCCGCGCGGAGGCGGTGCTCAACGCGGCGCCCGCGCACGAGCACCCGCTCGACACCGTGTGCCGTGGCATCAAGGAAGTCATGAAGATGTACGCGGCCCGTCCGGAGATCTCGGTGGCCCGCTACAAGCTCACCCGCGAGGTCCCCACCCTGCGTGAGGCGGAGATCGCGTCGGTGGCCCGCTACGAGCGCCTGTTCACCCGCTACCTCCTCGGCCACTTCGACGAGCACGCGCACGACGACGACGCCAACGACGACCCGCTGCTGGCGGAGGTCGCCGCGTCGGCCGTGGTCACCGCGCACAACCACGTCCTGCGGCGCTGGCTGCGGGCCGGTGCCCAGGGCGACGTGGAGGCGCAGCTCGACCACGCCTTCGCGATCGTGCGGCGGACGTTCGGGACGGGGATCGGGGCGGGCCGGGAGACCGCGCCGCGTACGGTGCCGGCCTCCGTGGCGGGCCAGGGCGAGGTGCTCGTGACCGTGGCGCGGACCGACGCGCCGCTCGACGAGGTGATGCGGACCATCGAGCAGGCGCTGAAGGAACGGGCGTAGCGCGTCAGCAGGGGCTGGGCTCCTCCTGGCGACTCCCGCCACGGGAACCATTTCTCCGGCCCGTCCGTCCTCCACGTCGAAGCACGATCTTGATGGTGCGCTTGACGGTGTGCGACGGAAGAGGGTTGCCGTGCGGACGAACGATTCGACCAAGTTCCAGGCCACGCTGGCCGACGGGCGGCGCATGACCCTGTCCCTCCCCGCGACGGACGCGAAGTGGGCCGCCGACGGCATCAAGGGCCTGCGCGCCGTCCCGCCCACGCACACGGGCCGCGGCGAGGAGCCGCCCGCCCTCCCCGAGGAGCCGGCCCTCCCCCTGCAGGTGGCCCTGCTCGGCCTGGGCGCGTAGCGCCTTGTGCGGCTGATCGGGCCGGGCCCCTGAGCGACGGCGGCTCGGGGCGGGCGCGCCAGGCCTCACGACGGCGGCATGATCCACCGGACGGGCCCCCTGTCCCCGGCGCCGGACCGACGGGCCCGGTGCGAACCTCGCCGCTTCCCCCGTAAGCAGCCCACCACCAGCCGCCCCGTCGCCGTGGACGGCATGTTGTGGCCGGTGGCGAGCAGGATCCGCGGGGCGGCCCGGTACGGGGCCGATCAGGGGCAGGGCGTCGGGGGGCATCGGGCGCGGCCCCATTCACTCCGCTCCCGCCGCTCCCAGTCGGCGCCCTGTCGAGCAGCCGCCACCAGCGCCTGAACGCGGACCTGCCGGAAGCGGTCCGGGCCCCGGTCGAAGCCCATCGTCCCGGCGGCCATCTCGATGCGTACGCCGAGCGAGGCGCACACCTCCCGGGACCGGACGCCCCCGGCGATCATGACGGCGTCCGCTTGGCAGGTCCCCCGCGACCGTACGGACCTCGACTCGATCCGCGCCCTCCCGGACCGCCGTCACCCGCGCGCTCTCGACCAGCTCGGCTCCGTCGCGCCGCAGCCACGAACTGCCCGGCATCCACGGCCCATTGACGCTCCACCAGGAGACCGGTCGAAGAGGGCCGGCCCGAGGGCGGGCTCCGTCTCGGCCGGCGCCGCGCCCAAGAGCACCCGCTCCAGCGCGACCGCCGCGCCGAGCCGAGCCGAGCCGAGCCGAGCCGACGGAAGCCTGCCGCCCGTGCGCCGCACCCTGGTACGACATGCGAGGAGCCGGGCCCGGGACGTCGCCGACATGCACGACTCGCACCGGGGCGCCGCCCTGGCACCGCGTGCCGGTCCATGGCTGGAGCCGCGGGCGGGAGACTCTGATCACCCGGGGCGGAGTGCGGCTTCCCGCTCGCCCGGACCGCCGAGCGCCTCGTCGTCCACCGCAACACCCTGCTCCACGGACTGACGACGACTGGTGACCGATAGCGCCCGATTAACACCTACTCGTCGGTAGCTTTGATCGATCATCGCTCATTTGTTACGTAAAGATTTCATCTGAGAGCAAGTTCTGGCACCCAGTGCCTTGCCACGTGACACGCCGTGCCATACGTTGAAAGAGTCCGGGCGGCCGGCGTGCAGAGACCTTTCGTACGTCGGCTGTCCCCGCAAGCTCCCCCCGGGGCCTGCGCGCCCGGCGCCTGCGTCACAGGCAACCTCCCGCGCCACAAAGCGCTGCCGAACAGCACAACAGCCGAACCGACGGCAACCACCACATCCCTCAGCAGCATCGACGTAACCCTCAGCACCCCTCCCTCAGGGTGCGTACCGCCGGAGGCAACACCGTGACCGTGAAGGACATCCTCGACGCGATCCAGTCGCCGGACTCCACGCCCGCCGACTTCGCCGCCATGCCGCTCCCCGAGTCGTACCGCGCGATCACCGTGCACAAGGACGAGACGGAGATGTTCGCGGGCCTGGAGACCCGCGACAAGGACCCGCGCAAGTCGATCCACCTGGACGACGTCCCGCTGCCCGAGCTCGGCCCGGGCGAGGCCCTGGTCGCCGTCATGGCCTCCTCGGTCAACTACAACTCGGTGTGGACGTCGATCTTCGAGCCGCTGTCGACCTTCGGGTTCCTGGAGCGCTACGGCCGCAGCAACGAGCTGGCCAAGCGCCACGACCTGCCGTACCACATCATCGGCTCCGACCTCGCGGGCGTCGTCCTGCGCACCGGCCCGGGCGTCAACGCCTGGAACCCCGGTGACGAGGTCGTCGCGCACTGTCTGTCCGTCGAGATGGAGTCGTCCGACGGCCACAACGACACGATGCTCGACCCCGAGCAGCGGATCTGGGGCTTCGAGACCAACTTCGGTGGCCTCGCGGAGATCGCGCTGGTCAAGTCCAACCAGCTGATGCCCAAGCCGGGTCACCTCAGCTGGGAGGAGGCCGCCGCTCCGGGCCTGGTCAACTCCACCGCGTACCGCCAGCTGGTCTCCCGCAACGGCGCCGGCATGAAGCAGGGCGACAACGTCCTGATCTGGGGCGCGAGCGGCGGACTCGGGTCGTACGCCACGCAGTTCGCACTGGCCGGTGGCGCCAACCCGATCTGTGTCGTCTCCAGCGACCAGAAGGCGGACATCTGCCGCTCGATGGGCGCCGAGGCGATCATCGACCGCAACGCCGAGGGCTACAAGTTCTGGAAGGACGAGCAGACCCAGGACCCGAAGGAGTGGAAGCGCTTCGGCAAGCGCATCCGCGAGCTGACCGGCGGCGAGGACATCGACATCGTCTTCGAGCACCCCGGCCGCGAGACCTTCGGCGCCTCGGTCTTCGTCACCCGCAAGGGCGGCACCATCACCACCTGTGCTTCGACCTCGGGCTACATGCACGAGTACGACAACCGCTACCTGTGGATGTCGCTGAAGCGGATCATCGGCTCGCACTTCGCCAACTACCGCGAGGCCTGGGAGGCCAACCGGCTCATCGCGAAGGGCAAGATCCACCCGACGCTGTCGAAGGTGTACTCGCTGGAGGACACCGGCCAGGCGGCCTACGACGTGCACCGCAACCTCCACCAGGGCAAGGTCGGCGTCCTGTGCCTCGCCCCCGAGGAGGGCCTCGGCGTGCGCGACGAGGAGATGCGCGCCCAGCACATCGACGCCATCAACCGCTTCCGCAACATCTGAGACACCCGAGGTCATAGATGACTGAGCGTCAGCCCGCCGAAGGCAAGCGGGAGAAGGACCGGCCGTGGCTCATGCGCACGTACGCCGGTCACTCCACGGCCGAGGCGTCCAACGAGTTGTACCGGCGCAACCTCGCCAAGGGCCAGACCGGTCTGTCGGTCGCGTTCGACCTGCCGACGCAGACCGGCTACGACTCCGACCACATCCTCGCCCGCGGCGAGGTCGGCCGGGTCGGCGTACCGGTGGCCCATCTCGGTGACATGCGCCGGCTGTTCCAGGACATCCCCCTGGAGCAGATGAACACCTCGATGACGATCAACGCCACCGCCATGTGGCTGCTGGCGCTCTACCAGGTCGTCGCCGAGGAGCAGGGCGCGGACATCACCAAGCTCCAGGGCACGACCCAGAACGACATCGTCAAGGAGTACCTGTCGCGGGGGACCCATGTCTTCCCGCCGGGGCCCTCACTCCGGCTGACGACGGACATGATCACGTACACGGTCTCCCACATCCCGAAGTGGAACCCGATCAACATCTGCAGCTACCACCTGCAGGAGGCGGGCGCCACGCCGGTCCAGGAGATCGCGTACGCGATGTCCACCGCGATCGCGGTTCTCGATGCCGTACGCGACTCGGGGCAGGTCCCCGCCGAGAAGTTCGGGGACGTCGTGGCCCGTATCTCCTTCTTCGTGAACGCGGGCGTCCGCTTCGTCGAGGAGATGTGCAAGATGCGGGCGTTCGGGCGGATCTGGGATCAGGTCACGCGCGAGCGTTACGGCATCGAGAACCCCAAGCAGCGCCGCTTCCGGTACGGCGTCCAGGTCAACTCCCTCGGTCTGACCGAGGCGCAGCCGGAGAACAACGTCCAGCGGATCGTCCTCGAGATGCTGGCCGTGACCCTCTCGAAGGACGCACGCGCGCGTGCCGTGCAGCTGCCCGCCTGGAACGAGGCGCTGGGTCTGCCCCGGCCCTGGGACCAGCAGTGGTCGCTGCGTATCCAGCAGGTGCTGGCGCACGAGAGCGATCTGCTGGAGTACGAGGACATCTTCGACGGCTCGCACGTCATCGAGGCGAAGGTGAGCAAGCTCGTCGAGGAGTCCCTCGCGGAGATCGAGCGGATCCAGGAGATGGGCGGCGCGATGGCCGCCGTCGAGTCCGGCTACCTCAAGTCGCAGCTGGTCTCCTCGCACGCCGAGCGCCGGGCCCGGATCGAGTCCGGGCAGGAGAAGATCATCGGTGTCAACATCTTCGAGACGACCGAGCCGAACCCGCTGACGGCCGACCTGGACACCGCGATCCAGACGGTCGACCCGGCGGTCGAGGCCCGGGTCATCGCGGGCCTGGAGCACTGGCGCGACACCCGCTACCAGCCGCCCTTCAACCACCCGCGCCCCTGCAAGGCGCTGGACCGGCTGAAGGAGGCCGCCAAGGGCACCGACAACCTCATGGAGGCCACCCTGGAGTGCGCCCGCGCCGGGGTCACGACCGGCGAGTGGGCGGGGGCGCTGCGCGAGGTGTTCGGGGAGTTCCGGGCGCCGACGGGCGTGTCGTCTGCGCCGGTTGCCGTCCCCGCGGAGGAGGGCTCGGCCATGGCCGACGTCCGCCGCAGGGTCGACCTGACGGCGAAGGACATGGGCGTCGGCAAGCTGCGGTTCCTGGTCGGCAAGCCCGGCCTGGACGGGCACTCCAACGGCGCCGAGCAGATCGCCGTACGGGCGCGTGACGCCGGCTTCGAGGTGGTCTACCAGGGCATCCGCCTGACGCCCGAGCAGATCGTGGACGCGGCCCTCGCGGAGGACGTGCACGCGGTCGGCCTGTCCATCCTGTCCGGCTCGCACGCCCAGCTCGTGCCGGACGTGCTGGAGCGCCTTCGTGTGGCCGGTGCCACAGAGATACCTGTCATCGCCGGTGGGATCATCCCCAATGGCGACGCCGAGCAGCTGAGGGCCGCGGGTGTGGCCGCCGTCTTCACCCCGAAGGACTTCGACATCACCGGAATCATCGGCCGCATCGTCGACGAGATCCGGAAAGCGAACAAGCTCGACCCCCTGGAGGTCCCCGCATGACCGTCAACCGTCTGCGTCCCCGCCGCTCGTGTCTCGCGGTCCCGGGAAGCAACCCCCGCTTCCTGGAGAAGGCGCAGGGCCTGCCGGCGGACCAGGTCTTCCTCGACCTGGAGGACGCGTGCGCCCCGCTCGCCAAGCCCGAGGCGCGGCACACCATCGTCAAGTTCCTCAACGAGGGCGACTGGACGGGCAAGACGAGGGTCGTGCGCGTCAACGACTGGACGACCGAGTGGACGTACCGCGACGTCGTGACCGTCGTCGAGGGGGCCGGCCAGAACCTCGACTGCATCATGCTGCCGAAGGTGCAGACCGCCGAGCAGATCGTCGCCCTCGACCTGCTGCTGACGCAGATCGAGAAGACGATGGGCTTCGAGGTCGGCAAGATCGGCATCGAGGCGCAGATCGAGAACGCCCAGGGCCTGAACAACGTCAACGAGATCGCGACGGCCTCCCAGCGCGTCGAGACCATCATCTTCGGCCCGGCCGACTTCATGGCGTCCATCAACATGAAGTCGCTGGTCGTGGGCGAGCAGCCGCCCGGCTACCCGGCGGACGCCTACCACTACATCCTGATGAAGATCCTGATGGCCGCCCGCGCCAACAACCTCCAGGCGATCGACGGCCCCTACCTCCAGATCCGCAACATCGACGGCTACCGCGAGGTCGCCCAGCGCGCCGCGGCCCTCGGCTTCGACGGCAAGTGGGTGCTGCACCCGGGCCAGGTCGAGGCGTCCAACGAGATCTTCTCGCCCTCGCAGGAGGACTACGACCACGCCGAGCTGATCCTGGACGCGTACGACTACTACACCTCCGAGGCGGGCGGCAAGAAGGGCTCCGCGATGCTCGGCGACGAGATGATCGACGAGGCCAGCCGCAAGATGGCGCTGGTCATCTCCGGCAAGGGCCGCGCGGCGGGCATGCAGCGCACCAGCAAGTTCGAGATCCCGGAGGCCTGAGCGCGATGCAGTTCGGACGCACCTACGAGGAGTTCGAGGTCGGGGCGACGTACAAGCACTGGCCGGGCAAAACGGTCACCGAGTACGACGACCACCTGTTCTGTCTCCTCACCATGAACCACCACCCGCTCCACATGGACACCAACTATGCGGAGAAGACGACGGACTTCGGCAAGAACGTCGTCGTGGGCAACTACATCTACTCGCTGCTGCTCGGCATGAGCGTGCCGGACATCTCCGGCAAGGCCATCGCCAACCTGGAGATCGAGTCGCTCAAGCACGTGGCGCCGACCTTCCACGGCGACACGATCTACGGCCAGACGACGGTGCTCGACAAGTGGCCGTCGAAGTCGAAGAACGACCGCGGCATCGTCTATGTCGAGACCAAGGGCTACAAGCAGGACGGCACGCTCGTGTGCGTGTTCCGCCGCAAGGTGATGGTGCCGACCGAGACGTACATCAAGGAGCGCGGCGGCGAGCAGCCCGGCCGCCCCGAGCTCAAGGAGCAGGAGAAGTAGCCATGGCGCGACTCGCCCAGACCGCCGGTCTGACCGACATCCAGCAGGAGATCCTCTCCACCGTCCGCGACTTCGTGGACAAGGAGATCATCCCGGTCGCCACCGAGCTGGAGCACCGCGACGAGTACCCCCAGCAGATCGTCGACGGTCTGAAGGAGTTGGGCCTGTTCGGCCTGATGATTCCCGAGGAGTACGGCGGTCTGGGCGAGTCGCTCCTGACGTACGCGCTGTGCGTCGAGGAGATCGCCCGCGGCTGGATGTCGGTGTCCGGCATCATCAACACCCACTTCATCGTGGCGTACATGCTCAAGCAGCACGGCACGCAGGAGCAGAAGGACCACTTCCTGCCGCGCATGGCGGCCGGCGACATCCGCGGCGCCTTCTCGATGTCGGAGCCGGGCCTGGGCTCCGACGTGTCGGCCATCACGTCGAAGGCGGTGAAGGACGGCGAGGAGTACGTCCTCAACGGCCAGAAGATGTGGCTCACGAACGGCGGAACGTCCTCTTTGGTCGCCGTTCTCGTCCGAAGTGACGAAGGACACCCCGAGGGCACCGCGCCCCACAAGTCGATGACGACCTTCCTTGTCGAGAAGGAGCCCGGCTTCGGAGAGGTCCGCCCCGGCCTCACCATCCCCGGCAAGATCGACAAGATGGGCTACAAGGGCGTCGACACGACCGAGCTCATCATGGACGGCCTGCGCATTCCGGCCAATCGGGTGCTCGGCGGCGTCACCGGCCGAGGTTTTTACCAAATGATGGACGGCGTCGAGGTCGGCCGCGTCAACGTGGCGGCGCGTGGCTGTGGCGTCGCTCAGCGTGCTTTCGAACTCGGTGTCCAGTACGCCCAGCAGCGTCACACCTTCGGCAAGCCGATCGCCCAGCACCAGGCCATCCAGTTCAAGCTGGCCGAGATGGCTACCAAGGTCGAGGCGGCGCATGCCATGATGGTGAACGCGGCACGCAAAAAGGACTCCGGGGAGCGAAACGACCTCGAGGCTGGGATGGCGAAGTACCTCGCCTCCGAGTACTGCAAGGAGGTCGTCGAAGATGCCTTCCGGATCCACGGCGGCTACGGCTTCTCCAAGGAGTACGAGATCGAGCGCCTCTACCGAGAGGCTCCGATGCTGCTTATCGGTGAAGGTACCGCCGAGATCCAGAAAATGATCATCGGTCGCAGGCTGCTCGAAGAGTATCGGTTCCAGGGATAGATGTACGGGTTCGGGGTGTTTTCTTCGAGAAGAAGATCACACCCCGTCAATACTCTTCAGCCGCCGACTCGGCTTCCTGGCTTGCCCAGTTGTGGCCCGCGACCGGTACGATCCCGGGAAAGCCGCCGTCCCCCGTCGAAGCGCGGCATCATCCGCTACGAAGGTCATCCATGCCCCACAGCCAAACCTCTGCACCTCGCGACAGCCGGGCCGGCGTACGCCTCGCGCGCGGAGCATCGCCGTGGCTTCTCCCGACCGTCGCCACCGCAGCCCTCAGCCTGGCCCGCGCACGCCGCTCCGGCGTCGCCAAGGCCGTGGCCGTGCCCGCCACCGCGCTCGCGGCGGGCATGCTGTGGTTCTTCCGCGACCCCGAGCGCGAGATCGCGCAGGGCCGGGTCATCTCTCCCGCCGACGGTGTGGTGCAGAGCATCATGCCGTGGAAGGACGGCCGCACCCGCGTCGCGATCTTCATGAGCCCGCTCAACGTCCACGTCAACCGTGCGCCGCTCTCCGGCACGGTCACGTCCGTGGAGCACATCCCTGGCGGGTTCGTTCCGGCGTTCAACAAGGAGAGCGAGAACAACGAGCGCGTAGTCTGGCATTTCGACACCGAACTCGGCGACATCGAAATGATCCAGATCGCCGGCGCGGTGGCCCGACGCATCGTCCCCTACATCCCGCAGGGCACGAAGGTCGAGCAGGGCGACCGTATCGGTCTGATCCGCTTCGGCTCGCGTGTCGACATCTACCTGCCCGAGGGCGTGGAGGTCGCGGTCGAGGTCGGGCAGAAGACCGTGGCTGGGGTGACTCGCATTGACCGTGATTGATCCTGAGACACAGCCGGGCTGGGTGCCCGAGGCCGACGAGGTCGACGAAGAGGAGGAGATGCCTCTTTCTCTCCGCCTGTCGATAGCGGACACCCTCACGCTCGGCAACGCCACGTGTGGCTTCATGGCGGTGTACTTCACCACCACCGGCATCCTGATCCCGCACCTCACCGGCAGCCAGGAAACCGGCATGGCCCGCCACAGCGCGGCCACGGCGGTCATCCTGATGCTCTGCGCGGCGGTCTTCGACCTGTTCGACGGCCTGGTCGCGAGGAAGCTCCGCTCCTCCCCGATGGGCGCGGAGCTGGACAACCTCTCCGACCTGATCAGCTTCGGTCTGGCCCCGGCGTACTTCGTCCTGGTCTACGGCATGGTCGCCGACGACGCGCACCAGCGGGTGGCGGCGGTCGGCGCGATCGTCGTGCTGCTCGCGGTGGTGCTGAGACTCGCGCGCTTCTCCTGCGTGACCCCACCGAACGGCATGTTCCAGGGCATGCCGTCGCCGTTCGGCGCGCTGACGGTGGTCTCGATCGTCCTGCTGGAGCTGCCCTTCGTGGCGACCCTGCTGGCGATCCTGGGCACGGCCTGGCTGATGGTGAGCCGCGTCGAGTACCCGAAGCCGCGTGGCCGCCTCGCGGTGGCGATGCTGGGCTGGATCGTGGTCAGCATGGGTCTGCTCGCCGCCTGGGCCTTCGAAGCCCCCAGCGGCCAGCTCCTGCTCCAGACGGGCTGCGCGCTGCAGCTGGTCATGGGCGCGGTCATCCCGCTGTTCGCCACGGCCCGCCGGGTGAACAACTTCCGCGACAACCGGCGTGAGGCACGGGCGGCACAGCTCCCGTAAGCAGCCGTGCCGAAGCCGTACGCGGCCGTACGACACCAGGAAGGGCCCCCAGCCGGTCGGCTGGGGGCCCTTCGTCGTATCGTGCGTCGGCCGCGTCGGCTCAGCTCAGGAAGTCCCCGGCGATCCGCTCCGCCACCCGCTCCAGAATCGGTCCCGCGTCCGCGATGCACTTCGCCACGTCCGGCTCGACCTCCGTCAGGGGGTACGCCCGCCGGATCCCGGCCCGGCCCAGCGCCTCCGGCGCGAGCGCGAGGCGGCCGCACACCGCGACGACCTCCTTGCCGGCCGCGCGGGCGGCGGCGGCGACGCCCGCCGGGGCCTTGCCGTGCAGGGTCTGCTCGTCCAGGGAGCCCTCGCCGGTGATGACCAGCTCCGCCCGCTCCAGCGCGGGCGCGAAGCCCAGGACGTCGAGCATGACCTCGATGCCGGGGCGGAAGCCGGCGCCGAGGAGGAGCGCGCCGTAGCCGATGCCACCGGCCGCGCCGGCGCCCGGTGCGGCGGCGTGCTCGGCGGCCTTGGCGCCTACCGACTCCTCCAGCACCTTCGCGAAGTGCGCGAGCGCCGCGTCCAGGGTCGCCACGTCGTCCGGCGAGGCGCCCTTCTGCGGGCCGTACACCGCCGGTGCGCCCTTCGGACCGGTCAGCGGATTGTCGACGTCGCTGGCGAGCACCAGTTCGACCGAGGCCAGCCTCGGGTCGAGGCCGGAGAGATCGGCACCGGCCAGGTCGCCCAGGCCTCCGCCGCCCGGCGGCACCGGCTCCCCGTCCGCGTCCAGGAACCGCGCACCCAGCGCGCTCAGCATCCCGGCGCCGCCGTCGGTGGTGGCGCTGCCGCCGACGCCGAACACGATCGTGCGGGCGCCCGCGTTCAGAGCGGCCCGCAGCAGCTCGCCCGAGCCGTAGGTGGACGCCGTGAGCGGCGCGAAGACGCCGGCGGGCAGCCGCTGCAGGCCGCTCGCCTCGGCCATCTCCACGACCGCCGTGTCGCCGCGCAGCGCGAACGCCGCCGTCACCTCGTGCCCGAGGGGCCCGGCGACCCGTACTTCCCGGCGCTCGAAACCGGCCGCGACCGCCGCGTCCACGGTCCCGTCGCCACCGTCGGCCACGGGCATGGCCTCGACCTGGACGGCCGGCACGACCCGGCGCAGACCGGCCGTCACACGCTCGGCGACCTGCACGGCCGTCAGCGACCCCTTGAACTTGTCCGCGGCGATGAGCACGCGCTGTGTCACCTGTTTTCCCCTTGCTCTCCGGGCCTCGCGCACGTCAAGGCCAGTCGCGCCGCTGCGACCTTAACCGGAGGAGGCCCATGACGTCATGCCCTGCCCGGAGCCTGAGAACGCCCTGCGAACCCGCTGTGCGTACTGCCCGAACCCGGAGCGGACGCCCCCGGAATTGGGTAAACCGGTCCTATGACCCCTGTGGGCACTGAGCCAGAGCTCGCCGACCGTGTACTCGGAGGCTGGCTCGGCCGGATCGCGGGCAACATGCTCGGCAAGCCGGTCGAGCAGGGCGACCTGTGGACGCGGGACCGTATCGACCGCTATCTGCGGCAGGCCGCGGCCCTGCCGCTCACCGACTATCTCCCCGAGCCGGTCAGCGAGGACGACGGCTTCGAGCTGCGCCCCGAGTGGCGCCAGTGCGTGCGCGGCCGTATCCACGGCAGCTGCCGCGACGACGACGTCGACTACGCCATCCTCGGCCTCGATCTGCTGGAGACCCACGGCTTCGGCTTCAGCACCGAGCAGGTCGGCGACCTGTGGCTGCTGCGGCTGCCGTACCTTCAGACCTTCACGGCGGAGCGGGCCGCGTACCGCAACCTTGCGAACGGTCTGAAACCGCCGCTGACCGCCACGTACGACAACCCCTACCAGGAGTGGATCGGCGCTCTCATCCGCGCCGACATCTACGGCTGGACGTGCCCCGGCGACCCGCGCCGCGCCGCCGCCCTCGCCCGCAGGGACGCGGTGCTGTCGCACACCGGCAACGGTGTGTACGGCGCGATGTGGGCGGCGGCGCTGGTCGCGGCGGCGTTCACGGCGTCCACGGTCCGCCACGCGGTCGACCAGGCACTCGCCGTCATCCCGGCGAGCAGCCGTCTCGCCCGCACCGTACGCCGCGTGGTCTCGCTCCACGACACCCGGATGACCTGGGAGGACACGCTCACCACGGTCGCCGAGGAGACCGCCGGGCTCGGCTGGATCCACACCGTCCCGAACGCGGCCGTGCTCACCGCCGGGCTCCTGTACGGCGACGGGGACTTCACCCGCAGCATCACCCTCACCGTGCGCGGCGGCCTGGACACCGACTCCAACGGGGCGACGGCCGGCTCGGTGGCGGGTGTCCTGACCGGGGCGGAGGCGATCCCCGACCAGTGGACGGGGCCGCTTGAGGACACGGTCCGCAGTGCGGTGTTCGGATTCGACGGGATGCGGATCAGCGAGCTGGCGGAGCGGACGGTGCGGCTGGCGGAGGCGGAGGGCTAGGTCGGGTCCGCAAAGTCCCGTCGTTCGCCCGGAGGGCGGGCCCCGCGGCGTCTGGTGCGTGGTCTCGGCGTGCCGGGCGGAGGCCCTCGACAGCTTCCTGTACGCCTACAACCACCATCGCTGCCACACCGCACTCGGCGGCCACCCGCCGATCCGCCGCGTCGACAACGCTCCGGGTCAATACACCTAGGGCCTGGCGACGGGTGGGGCCGGTTGCCCGGGCTGGTTACGCTTCCCCGATGACCACCACGCCTGACTTCGCCGCGTACATCGCCAGTCTGCCCCGTGTCCTCGCCGGTGCCGCCGCCCTGTTCCGGGACACCGAGGGCCGGGTGCTGCTTGTAGAGCCCAACTACCGGGAGGGCTGGGCGCTTCCGGGCGGCACGATCGAGTCCGACGACGGCGAGACGCCCCGCCAGGGTGCGGCCCGCGAGACCGCCGAGGAGATCGGCCTGGACCGTGACCTGGGCCGGCTGCTCGCGGTGGACTGGGTGCACGGCACGGGGCGGCCGCCGCTGGTGGCGTATCTGTACGACGGCGGGGTCCTCGGCGAGGACGACTTCAAGGCGATCCGCTTGCAGGAGGAGGAGCTGCTGTCCTGGCGGCTGGTCCCGCGCGCGGAGATCACCGCTCATCTGCCGGGCGCCCTGGGCCGCCGCGTCCTGGCCGCACTGGACGTGCTCGCGGACGGCGGCGGAACGGCGGAGCTGGAGAACGGTCACCGGGTGGCCTGACCGGCGCCGGGCCCACCGGACAGGCCGACCGACGGCGGTCCGACCACCTCGAATATCCATTCGCGGCCCGGACGACGCCCGTCCTACCCTCGGCAGCATGACCAAGCCCCTCGTCGCCCTCCTCAGCGGCGCCGGTATCTCGACCGACTCGGGCATCCCCGACTACCGCGGGCCGAACGGGCTGTGGCGGCGCGATCCCGAGGCCGAGAAGCTCGTGACGTACGAGTACTACATGGGCGACCCGGAGATCCGGCGGCGCTCGTGGCAGATGCGGCGCAAGAACCGGACGCTGAAGGCCGAACCCAACGACGCGCACCGGGCGGTGGCCGAGCTGGAGCGGTCCGGGGTGCCGGTGCGGGTGATCACGCAGAACGTGGACGGGCTGCACCAGCTCGCCGGGATGCCCGCGCGCAAGGTGCTCGAACTGCACGGCAGCGCGCGGAGTGTGGTCTGCACGAAGTGCCATGCCCGCGGGCCGATGGAGGACGCGATCGCGCGGGTCGAGGCGGGCGAGGACGACCCGCCGTGCCTGGAGTGCGGCGGCGTCCTCAAGTCGGCGACCGTCATGTTCGGCGAGCGGCTCGACCCCGTGGTCCTCGGTGAGGCGGTCGCGATCACCAAGGCGTGCCAGGTGTTCATCGCCGTCGGCACCACCCTCCAGGTCCAGCCCGCCGCCGGCCTCGCGGGGGTCGCCGCCGACCACGGCGCCCGGCTCGTCATCGTCAACGCCGAGCCGACGCCGTACGACGACCGCGCCGACGAGGTGATCCGCGAGCCGATCGGCACCGCGCTGCCGAAGCTGCTGCGCGGGCTGGGCGAGTAGCTCAGAATGCGATCATGACTTCTCGGATCCGCCATGTGACGATCGACTCCGCCGACGCCTACGCCCTCGCCGGCTTCTGGTCCCAGGTGCTGGGCCTCCCCGTGCACGAGGACGACAAGCCCGGGACCGAGGAGGTGCTGATCGAGGGCGCCGGCCTGCTGTTCGTCACCGTCCCGGAGCGCAAGACCCTCAAGAACCGGATCCATGTGGACCTTCAGCCGCAGGACCGCACCCGTGACGAGGAGGTCGAGCGGCTCCTGGACCTCGGCGCCGCCCTGGTCGACGACCGCCGCACCCTGGACGGCAAGGGCTGGGCGGTCCTCGCCGACCCGGAGGGCAACGAGTTCTGCGTGGAACGCGGGGCTGCGGAGCGGGCCGGTGAGGCGGAGGCGGTCTAGGGCCCCCGTACGGCCATTCCCCTCGTCCGCCAGGCCGGCGGGCCCGGCGGACCCGGTCGGCGGGGATGGCGTGCCCCGCCGAGCAGCGAAGGCAGGAGTGGGGCGGAGCCACAAGGGCGGGCCGGTCATGCCGGAGACCACGTCAAGTCTCTCCCGGGCAGGCCAGATTTTGCCGGGCAGGCGCTAGAACAGCGCCGTTCCCACCCTTCCGTTCTCGAAGTCCAGCAGGCGCTGCTTGCGGTCCAGGCCGCCGCCGTAGCCCGTGAGGCTGCCGTTCGCGCCGACGACGCGGTGACAGGGGACGATGATGCCGATCGGGTTCTTGCCGTTGGCGAGGCCGACCGCGCGGGAGGCGCCGGAGTTGCCGACGGTGTCGGCGAGTTCGCCGTAGGAGCGGGTCTCGCCGTACGGGATCTTCCGCAGTTGCTCCCAGACGCTGCGCTGGAACGGGGTTCCGCTCAGGCGCAGTTCGAGGGTGAACTCCTTCAACTCGCCCGCGAAATAGGCCTTCAGCTGGTCCTCGGCGTCCCGGAAGAGGGACTCGTCGCGGGTGCCGAAGGTCTCCTCGGCCGGTCGGTGGCGTTGGTCGGTCATGTAGAGGCCGCACAGGACGCCCTCCTCGGCGACGAGCGTGAGGGGGCCGTACGGGCTGTCGATGAGGGTGTGCTGCTTCATCAGGCGTTCCTTTGACGTGCTTACACGGGGAGGAAGTTGATCGGGTGGCTGTCCGTCGCCCACAGGTACTGGACGGCGTAGGCCCGCCAGGGACGCCACGCGGCCGCCCGGGCCGTGAGGGCCGCGGGGGTGGACGGCAGGCCCAACTCCTGGGCGGCGCGGCGGATGCCGAGGTCGGTGGGGAGGAAGGCGTCGGGGTCACCGAGGGCGCGCATCGCGATGACGTCGACCGTCCAGGGGCCGAAGCCGGGGAGGTCCAGGAGCCGGGCCCGGGTCTGCGGCCAGTCGCTGTCCGGGCCCAGACGGACGTCGCCGTCGGCGAGTTGGCGCACCAGGGTGGTGAACGTCGTACGGCGGGAGCGGGGCATCGCCAATGACTCCGGGTCCACCGCGGCCAGGGCCTCGGGGGCCGGGAAGAGGTGGGTGAGGCCGCCCTCGGGGTCGTCGACCTGCTCGCCGTGGGCGGTGACCAGGCGGGCCGCGTGGGTGCGGGCGGCCGCCGTGGAGACCTGTTGGCCGAGCACGGCCCGTACGGCGAACTCCGCCTCGTCGGCCGTGCGCGGCACCCGTCGGCCGGGGGCCTTGTCGACCAGGGGCGCCAGCAGCGGATCCGTGCGCAACTGGTCGTCGATCGCGACCGGATCGGCGTCCAGGTCCAGCATCCGCCGGCACCGGCTGATCGCGACGGTCAGATCGCGCAGGTCACTGAGGGTGAGGCGGCAGGCGATGTGGTCGGGCTGTGGGGTCAGGGACACGATGCCGTGTCCGTACGGCAGCCTGAGTGTGCGCCGATACGCGCCGTCCCGCCACTCCTCGACGCCGGGGACGGCGGTCGCCGCGAGGTGGCCGAAGAGGTTGTCGGGGTTGAGGGGGGTGCGGAACGGCAGCCGCAGGGTCAGGGCGCCGGCGGTGTCCGCCGGGATTCCCGGGATCTGCGAAGTTCCCGAAGCCACCGGGTTGCTGCGCGGTGCCGCGCGGGTGCGCAGGTCGGTCGGGGCGAGGGCGTAGACCTCGCGCACGGTGTCGTTGAAGGTGCGGATGGACGCGAACCCGGCCGCGAAGGCGATGTCCGCCATGGGCAGGGGCGTCGTCTCGATGAGGAGGCGGGCCGCCTGGGCGCGCTGGGCCCGGGCCAGGGCGAGTGGGCCGGCGCCGAGTTCGGCGAGGAGCTGGCGTTCGATCTGCCGGGTGCTGTAGCCGAGCCGGGCCGCGAGGCCGGGGACGCCCTCGCGGTCCACGACTCCGTCGGCGATCAGCCGCATCGCGCGGGCCACGAGGTCGGCGCGCTGGTTCCATTCCGGTGAGCCGGGGCTGGTGTCCGGTCGGCAACGCTTGCAGGCCCGGAACCCGGCCTGCTGGCAGGCGGCGGCGCTCGGATGGAACCGCATGTTCTCCGGCTTGGGCGGGACCACCGGGCAGCTGGGCCGGCAGTAGATCCCGGTCGTGACGACCGCGGTGAAGAACCAGCCGTCGAAACGGGCGTCCTTGGACCGGACGGCGCGCACGCAGCGCTCGGTGTCGGTGTGCATCCCCTTCTGCATGTGTCCAGCATCGTCCAAGCAGGCGGGGCGGGCTGGCGAGAATCCGACATCGACCTCGGCTGGGCTGGGAGCCGCCGGATCACCCGCGCCGCTAGGCGCATCCCTAGACGCATTCCGATACGCATGAAGAAGCATTCATGTGTTCATGTACGATGAGTAAGATACCCGGCATGGGTCATGGAGCCGTCACCGCCACGCAGGACGCCGACGAGCGCGTACGCCTGGACGCGGCCAACGTCGCCAAGGTGGCCACCACCCTCCAGGCCCTCTCCACCCCCTCCCGCCTGCTGATCCTGGCGCGACTGCGCGAGGGTCCGCTGCCCGCCACGGAGCTGGCGGCGGAGGTGGGCATGGAGCAGTCCGCCTGCTCGCACCAGCTGCGGCTGCTGCGCAACCTGGGTCTGGTGGTGGGCGAGCGGCGCGGTCGTTCGGTCGTCTACGCGCTGCACGACCACCATGTCGCCGAGCTGCTCGACCAGGCCGTCTACCACGTGGAGCATCTGCGCCTGGGCATCAGCGACACGGCGGAGTGAGCCGCGCCGGTCGTCCGGGGCCGGCCTCCGCCGACGGCGCCGCTAGGACGCGCTCGGCGCGGGCTTCGGGCCCACACCCTGCAACTGCTGGATCTTCCCGCCCAGTTGGGGCCGCAGCCGGTCCAGCACCTCCGGCTTCGCGCTGACCACCCAGCGGGTGCCCACGAGGTACTTGCCGCCGTAGACGGCGGCCGCGTCCAGCCAGGTGAGTTTGAACTTCTCCTGCGGGAACGTGGTGATGAGGTAGTCACCCTTCTTCGTGCGGCAGACACCCTCGCGCAGTTCGTCCGCCTCGGTCCGGATCTTGACCTTGCAGCCCGTCAGGTCGGCGATCACCTCGATCTTCGCCGGTGCCACGACTCCGGCGACGGTGGCGGAGACCTTCGCCGGAGTGCTCTTCGCTGCGGCTCCGTCGTCCTCACCTCCGCCGCACGCGGTGGTCAGGAGCAGGAGGGCCAGACTGCCGACCGTCGCGGTACGGCCGATGCTTCCTCGGTGTGACTGCACGATTCTTCCCCGGTGCTTCCTCGGTGTGACGGCGCGCAGAGTGGTACGGATCAGCGCCGCGAGCCGTTCACCTGTGGTGTCACTCGGTCGCGATCGGCAGCCAGCGGGCGGCGTAGGCGCGCAGCCCCGCCAGTTCGGCACCGCGCGCGACGTAGCCGAGGTGGCCGTCGGGTCGTACGAGTGCCTGGGCGACGCCCGGCCAGGGGCTACGGTCGCCGAGGCGGTGGACGGTGATCAGGTCGGCCCGGCCGTCCAGGAGCGGTGCGAGCCGCTGGTCGGCCCAGAGGTGCGGGGGTCCGGTCAGGAGCAGATGCCAGCCGGGGGCGGCGATCCGGGCCTGGAGACCGTGCGGCCGGTCGGGCAGGCGGTCCCCGGCACGTGGGCCGCGGCGGGGCGCTCGGGTACCCGTCATCGAGGCGGGGCTGCGGCGGTAGTGGATGCCGAGTTCGGAGACGGTACGGAAGACCCGGCGGCGGGGCAACGTCGCGCGCACCGCCAACGGGGCGAGGCGCGGGACGAGTTGCTCCCGGGCGAACCTCAGGACGGGACGGGGGCCGGTGCCGATGGCGAACGCGCGGTCGGTGAACCGCCGTACCTCGCGGCCGACCGGGGCACGCTCGCTCGCATACGTCTCCAGCAGCTCCTGCGGTGCGGCGCCCCGGCACCCGAGGGCGAGCTTCCAGCCCAGGTTGAGGGCGTCCTGAATGCCGGTGTTCATGCCCTGCGCCCCGGCCGGGCTGTGGATGTGGGCGGCGTCGCCCGCCAGGAAGAAGGGTCCGGAGCGGTAGTGGGTGGCGCCGCGGTTGTGCAGCCGGAAGTCGGTCATCCAGACGGGATCCCGCAGGACCAGGCCCTTCGCGCCGTACCGCTCGGCGATCCGTTGCAGCAGCGGCACCGTCACCTCGCCGGCCGCCGCGTCGGCCGGGCGCACGGCGAGCATCCGCCAGGATGCCGGCGTGACCAGCGGGAAGAAGAACACCATTCCGCCCCCGGTCAGGTACGAGTGCACGGAGCCCGGCTCCAGCCCGTCCACCTCCAGGTCGGCGAGCAGGTACGTCTGCGGATAGGCGTGGCCCTCGAAGCCGATGCCCGCCTGGGCGCGTACGGTGCTGTGGGCGCCGTCGCAGCCCACGACGTAGCGCGCCGTCACGACTTCCTCCGTCCCGTCCCGGCCGCGCAGTCGGCAGACGACGTGGGAGCCCTGCCGTTCCAGCCGAACCAGCTCGGTGCCACGCTCGACGGACACCTCCCCCGCCGCCAGGTGCTCGCCGAGCACGCTCTCCGTCTCGGCCTGCGAGAGGAACAGCAGGAAGGGGTACGGCGTGTCGGTCACCCCGATGTCGAAGAGCGGCACCGACACGGTGCGCCGGGCCAGGTGCAGGCTCAACCGCACCGCGGGATTGCCCCGGGCCACGAGCCGGTCGCTCACGCCGAACCCCGCCAGCGCCTCCAGGGTGCGGGGCTGGATGCCGAGCGCCCTGGACTCGCGCACCCGGTCGAGGGAGCGGTCGACGATGCGGAACCTGGTTCCGTAGGAACGCAGTTGCGCGGCGAGCGCGAGCCCCGTGGGCCCGGCACCGACCACCAGCACGTCCAGCGATGCCGTCATGGGTCCACGGTAGACAGACAGCTTGTCGGTTTCATTGACGGGGTCAGCACTCACCCCTATCTTCTGGCCGCAACTACGGACCATGTCCGGTATACCGAACACTCGAACGGAGACCTGCATGACCCCCGACACCGCACACCGCCGCGCCGCCGTGGTCGGTCTGGGTGCCCGTGCCCGGCTGTTCACCGAGGCCCTGGCCGGTCCCTACGCGGACCGGTTCGACCTGGCCGGATTCTGCGATGTCAACTCCCGGCGGATGGCCGTCCACAACGCCTGGCTCGCGGAGGCGCACCCGGGCCGGGCGCCCGTACCGTCGTACGGTGCCGAGGACTTCGACGAGATGCTGCGACGCGAGCGGATCGACCTGGTCGTGGTGTGCACGGTGGACCACACGCACGACGACTACATCGTGCGGGCTCTCGAAGCGGGCTGCGATGTGGTCACCGAGAAGCCCATGACCACGGACGCCGACAAGGCGCGCCGCATCCTGGACGCACGGCAGCGCACCGGCCGTGAGGTCCGGGTCGCCTTCAACTACCGGTACAACCCGGTGCATTCGGCCGTACGGGAGATCATCGCGGCCGGTGAGATCGGCGAGGTCGGCTCGGTGCACTTCGAGTGGCTGCTCGATCTGCGGCACGGAGCCGACTACTTCCGCCGCTGGCACCGCGACAAGGCCAACTCCGGCGGCCTGATGGTGCACAAGTCCACGCACCACTTCGACCTGGTCAACTGGTGGCTGGCCGCCCGGCCCGAGACCGTCTACGCGCAGGGCGACCTGTTCTTCTACGGTGACGAGGCCGGCCGGCGCCGCGGTCTCGCCCGCGACTACGACCGCGCCCACGGCTCCCCCGCCGCCGACACCGACCCGTTCGCCCTGCATCTGGCCGACTCGCCCGTGCTCAGTGCCCTGTACCTGGACGGGGAGGCCGAGGACGGCTACCACCGCGACCGGAACGTGTTCGCGCCCGGCGTGAGCATCGAGGACGACATGGCGGTCCTGGTCCGCTACACCACCGGCGCCACTCTGACCTACCACCTGACCGCATACTCCCCCTGGGAGGGCTACCGAATCGCCTTCAACGGCAGCGAAGGGCGCCTGGAGCTGCTGGTGGAGGAGTCGACGTGGACCCGCCCCCGGCCCCGCACGAACGCCTCCGACCCCGTACTGCACGGCGCCGGGGTGGAGGACACCGCCGGGCGCACCGAGTTGCTGCTGCGCCGCTCCTGGGAGAAACCGCGCGAGATCAAGGTCGCGACCGGCGAGGGCGGGCACGGCGGCGGTGACGTACGCATGCTGGCTGACCTCTTCGGCACTCGGGCCCCGGACCCCCTGAGCCGCGCCGCGGACGCGGCCGACGGCGCCCGCTCCCTGGTCACCGGGCTGGCCGCGAACCGTTCCTTCGAGACGGGCCTGCCGGTGCGGACGGGGGATCTGCTGGACCTCTGACGGCGGCCCGCGCTCACCCGGCCTGCCGGGCGAACTCGTCGTAGGCCGCCTTGTCGAAGAGTACGAACCTGACCTCCTCGACCGCCGTCTGCGCGACCCGCACGGTCGCCACCGCGATCCGGGCCCCGTCGTCCATCGGCCAGCCGTAGACGCCGGTGGAGATGGCGGGGAAGGCGACGGTACGAGCGCCCAGCTCGTCGGCGACCCGCAGCGACTCCCGGTAGCAGGAGGCCAGCAGCTCGGAGCGGTCCTCGGTGGCCGACCAGACCGGGCCCACCGTATGGATCACCCAACGGGCGTCCAGTTCCCCCGCCGTCGTGGCGACCGCCTGCCCGGTCGGCAGGCCCTTGCCGTACCGGGAGCCGCGCAGCTTGCGGCACTCGGCAAGGATCGCCGGGCCGCCGCGGCGGTGGATCGCACCGTCGACCCCTCCCCCGCCGAGGAGGGAGGAGTTCGCGGCGTTGACGATCGCGTCGACGGACTCTCGCGTGATGTCGCCCTGCACGAGCCTGATGGTGGTCATGACTGCCTCTATAGCAGCCATGGTCACCTTTGGCCTGTCATTACCAAGCGACCGGCAGCGACCGCACCCCGTGGACCGTGCTCGTCGACAGGGCGAGCGACTCGGGCGGGGAGGTCATGCGCAGGTTCGGGAGCCTGCGGAACAGGGTGGACAGGCCGAGGCGGAGTTCGGTGCGGGCCAGCGACTGGCCGAGGCACTGGTGCAGGCCGTGCCCGAAGGCGACGTGGCCGCTCGCGTCCCGGTGGACGTCGAGGGCGTCGGGGTCGGCGTACACGGACGGGTCGCGGTTGGCGGACTGCAACGCCACCACCACGCCCTCTCCCGCGCGGATACGGACGCCGGACAGCTCGACGTCCTCGGTGGCGACCCGCCGTATCCCGGAGTGGATGACCGTCAGATGGCGCAGGAGTTCCTCCACAGCGTCCGGCCACAGCGAGTCGTCGGCGCGCAGTGCTTCCAGCTCGGCGGGGTTGTGCAGCAGGGCGATCACGGCCAGCGGGAACATGTTCGCCGTGGTCTCGTGGCCGGCCAGGAGGAGCAGGGAGACCATGCCCGTCGCCTCGTCGAGCGAGGCCTCGCCGGTCGCGACGCGTTCCGTCGCCAGACGGGAGATCAGGTCGTCGGCGGGGTCGTGGGCGCGCCGCTCGATGAGGGCGCGCAGATAGCCGTAGAGCGCCATGCGGGCGGCCATCGCCTCGGCCGGATCGCCGGCGACGCTGGTGAGGGCGTTGGACTTCGCGCGGAAGAAGCCGTGGTCCTCGTAGGGGACGCCGAGCAGTTCGCAGATGGCGAGGGTGGGCAGGGGCAGGGCGTACGAGGCGACCAGGTCGGCCTCCGTCACGTCGCCGTGGGTCATCGCGTCCAGGAGGACGTCGCAGATCCGCCGGATGGCGCCGTCCAGCTGCTCGACGCGCCGGAAGGTGAAGTCCGGGATCAGCATGCGGCGCAGCCGGGTGTGGTCCGGCGGGTCCATCTGGTGGAAGAGGCCGGGGGCCTGCGGCGGGGCGCCGGGGCGGGTGTGCGGGAAGTCGGGGTGGTTGGCGTCCGCGCTGAAACGCTCGTCGGCCAGGACCGCACGGGCGTCCTCGTACCGGGTGATCAGCCAAGGACTGTTGTCGCCCCAGATCGTCACCCGGCGGATCGGCTCCTCGGACTGCCACTTGGCGTAGTCGGGGGCCGGGTCGAGCAGGGGTCGGAGGGTGGGGAGGGGCGGGTGGATCGTCACTTCTGCGTTCCTTCCGTGGGCAGGCCCGCGAGGCCCAGCAGCAGCGACTTGACCTCCGTCGCCGCGTACGCCTCCCTCGCCCGGTCCGGCTCCGAACACAGCAGTACGGGGCCGTGGTCGGGGTCGGCGGGCAGGCGGCCGTGGCTGCCGCGGACGCCGGACGGGTTCAGCGGGACGGTCTTGAGGCGGTAGCGGAAGCCGAGCTTCTTACGCGCGACCTGCCCGACGGCGCGCAGCTTCACCGCCGGAACGGTCTCGTCGTAGAGCAGCTCGGCCGGGTCGTAGCCGGGCTTGCGGTGGATCTCGACCTGGCGGGCGAAGTCGGGGGCGCGTTCGTCGTCCAGCCAGTAGTAGTACGTGAACCAGGCGTCGGGGTCGGCGAGTGCGACGAGCTCGCCCGAGCGCTCGTGGTCCAGGCCGTGGGCCGCCTTGCCCTCGGCGTCCAGCACCTGGTCCACGCCGTCGAGTTCACCGAACAGTTTCGCGACCGCGTCGATGTCGGCGGGGTCGCGGACGTAGACGTGGGCGATCTGGTGGTCGGCGACGGCGAAGGCGCGCGAGGTCCACGGATCGAGGTACTCCATGCCGTCCTGCGTGTACACCTCCAGCAGGCCTGCCCGGCGCAGGGCGCGGTTGATGTCGACCGGGCGGGAGACGGGCGTGATGCCGTACTCGCTGAGCGCGACGACGGTGGCACCCTCGCTCAGGAAGCGGTCGATCAACGGGCGCAGGGCGTCGTCCAGTTGACGGGCCGCGGCGACGGTGGCGGGCGAGTCGGGGCCGGAGCGCTGGGGCTCGTAGTCCATCTGCGGGATGTAGACGAGCGTGAGGTCGGGGCGGTGTTCGTCGAAGACCTGGCGGGCGGCGGCCAGGATCCACTGGGTGGAGGGCATGCCCGCGTTCGGGCCCCAGTAGGTGAACAGGGGGAACGGGCCGAGCCGGTCGGTGAGTTCGTCGTGCAGGGACGGCGGCCAGGTGTAGCAGTCGGGTTCCTTGCGGCCGTCGGAGTAGTAGACGGGGCGCGGGGTGACCGTCCAGTCGACGTCCGCGCCCATCGCGTACCACCAGCAGATGTTGGCGACCTTGTAGTCGGGGTTCGACCTGCGGGCCGTCTCCCAGATCTTCTCGCCTCCGACGAGCGCGTTGTGCTGGCGCCACAGCATGACTTCGCCGAGGTCGCGAAAGTACCAGCCGTTGGCCACGGCGCCGTGCGTGGCAGGGGGTTCGCCGGTGAGCAGGGTGGACTGGACGGTGCAGGTCACGGCGGGGAGCACGGTGTCGAGGCGGGACCGGAAGCCGCGCTCACCGAGGGCGGCGACCGCGGGCATGTGCTTGAGGAGACTCGGGGTCAGGCCGACGATGTCGAGGACGACCACGCGGTTCGACGGTGCGGTCATGAGGGGTCCTCCTTGAGGCCGAGGCCGGTCAACCGGTCCCCGGCCCAGGCGAGTTCGGCGGCGATGCCGCCGGGCAGGTCGGTGGGCGGTTCGGGGAGGACGGACCACGTGTAGGTCTCGACCTCGATGTGGTCACAGCCGGCCGAGGGCCCGCCCAGCAGCCCGGCGAGGACTCGGTCGAGCTGGTAGGCGGTGGTGCGCAGCGGGGGTTCGGGCTCGGTGTGCAGCGGGGCGTGGAAGTGGACGCGCCAGGGGCCGCCGTTGTCGGGCAGGTCGCCGTCGAGGGCGTCCGGGAGGTCGTCGACGGCCAGGACGTCGCCGTCGGCCGGCGTGCGGGTCTGGTGCAGGAACCGGGGTTCGGCGAGGCGGTGCAGGGCCGCGCGGGCGGCCGGGTCGGCCGGGTGCTCGGCCTCCACCGCGCAGGACGCCTGAAGCTTGACCACGGGCAGCCCGGCCTCCGCGAGCCGCCGCAGCGCCTCGGCCGGCTCCTCGAACTGCACGGCGAGATGGCAGGCGTCGAGGCAGATGCCGAGCCGGTCGGGGTCCAGCCCGCCCAGTTCCCGTACCGCCTGGGTGGTGGTCTCGACGACGCACCCGGGTTCCGGTTCGAAGCCGACGCGGATACGGCGGCCCGTCCACGCCTCCAGCGCGGCGAGCCCGGTGGCCAGCCGGCCCAGGGCGTGGCGGGCCTCGTCGGCGCAGGGCGGCGTCCACGGGGTGCGCCATGCCAGCGGCAGCGTGGAGACGCTGCCGTGGTCGACGTCGTCCGGGAGGAGGGCGGCGAGGACGCGGGCGCAGTCCAGGGTGTACTTCAGCCGGGCCTCGTCGGCCCAGTCGGGCAGGTAGACGTCCTTCTTGACGATCTCGCGGTGGAAACCGGCGTACGGAAAGGCGTTGAGGGTGACGGTCTCCAGGCCGCGCGCCCGCAGCTCCGCCTTCAGCCGCCCCAACGCCCCGTCGTCGTCGGCGAGTTCGGTGACCACGGGGCGCGCCAGCCACAGCCCGATCCCGAGCCGGTCGGCGCCGAGACGCTCACGCACGGGCTCGGCGTACTGGCCGAGCTGGGCGATCACACCCTGGAGGTCCTCCGCCTGGTGGACGTTGCTGCAGTAGCCGAGGTGGACGGTCGTACCGTCGGGATGCAGGAAGCGCATGCGATGCTCACGCTCCCCCGCGGCGTATGGAGTTGCCCTGGAAGGTGGCCGCCTCGTCCGGCTTGGGCTCCTCCAGCTCCAGCCGCCCGCTCCGGCCGTAGAAGGCGACCGGGTTGCGCCACAGCACCTCGTCGACGGCGTCGTCGTCGAACCCGGCGGCGAGCATGGCGTCGGCGGTCTTCCGCGTCTTCAGCGGGTCCGAACGCCCCCAGTCGGCGGCCGAGTTGACCAGCACCCGCTGCGTCCCGTGCTCCTTGAGGATCTCGACCATCCGGTCCTCGCTCATCTTGGTCTTCGGGTAGATCGAGAACCCGGCCCAGCAGCCGCTGTCGAGGACCATGCCGACGGTGAGCTCGTTGAGGTGGTCGAGGACGACGAGTTCGGGGGCGATGCCCGACTCCCGTACGACGTCCAGGGTGCGCCGGGTGCCGGCGGCCTTGTCGCGGTGCGGGGTGTGCACGAGGGCGGGCAGCTCGTGCTCGATGGCGAGCTGCAGTTGCCGGGCGAGCGCCTCGTCCTCCTGCGGGGTCATCGAGTCGTAGCCGATCTCACCGACGGCGACGACCCGGTCCTTGGCGAGGTAGCGATCCAGTTCGTCGAGGACCGGGAGGCAACGGGGGTCGTTCGCCTCCTTCGGGTTGAGCGCGATCGTGCAGAAGTGCTGGATGCCGAACTGTGCGGCGCGGTGCGGCTCCCAGCCCAGCAGCCCGTCGAAGTAGTCGTAGAAGCTCTCGGGCGAGGTGCGGGGCTGCCCCAGCCAGAAGGCGGGCTCGACGACCGCGCGCACCCCGGCGGCGTACATCGCCTCGTAGTCGTCGGTCGTCCGGGAGGTCATGTGGATGTGGGGGTCGAAGATGCGCAAGGTCAGCCCTCTTCCTCGAGTGCCTGGTTGAGTTCTGCGCCGATGACGTCCGGGAAGGCACGGACGACGGGCACGATGTCCTGGGGTACGTCCCGCCCAGCGACGATCCGCTCATGGGCGAAGTCGGCGAGCATGCGGGCCAGTTCACAGTCCGCGCGTGCGCCGAGGCCGGCGACGCGGTCGAGCGGGATCTCGCAGAAGACGCACTTCAGTACCGCCTGGCGGTACTCGGCGTCCGGAAGGCGCGCGGCGGTGTACGGGCCGAGAGCGGCCTCGATCAGGGTGGTGTCGTTGCCGCGCAGGGATTCCCGTACGAGGGGCAGCGCGAGGTCGCCCAGGTCGAGCAGGGGCAGGGTGCGCAGGATGGCGCGCTGCTCAGCCGGGTCGCCGTGCCGGTGCAGGCGGGTGACCTCGTCGGCGAGGGCCTGGCCGCGCAGGGGCAGCGCGGTGAGCAGGACGGCCCGGGCGGCCTCGTCGACGGTCCAGTGGTCGGTGAGGCGAGCGTGTCCGCAGCGCCTTCGGGCGGCGGGGAAGAGGCGTCGTACGGCGGCGGGTTCGGCAGCTACCTGGGCGGCGCCGTCGTCCAGCCAGGTGCGGGCCGTGGGGTCCAGTACGGCGGTCAGGGCGGGGTGGGGGTGGTCCGGCGGGGCCGTGGAGGAGTCGGTTGTGACATCCATGGGGGGACAACTTCCGGGAGGATGGGACGAGTCGAGCCGTGTGAAAGAGGCATGTGGGGGCTAGACGCGCGCGCCGGCCCGTTCGGCGGCGCGCAGGAACTCGATGGAGCGGCGGGCGACCTCGGGCGCGTCGAGCGAGCCGCCCTGGATCTCCACGGAGACCAGGCCGCGGTGGTTCAGATCGCGCAGCGCATCCAGTACGGGCGGGAAGTCGATCTCCCCGGCGCCGAATTCGAGATGCTGATGGACGCCACGCCGCATGTCCTCGATCTGCACGTTGCGCAGGAGCGGCGCGGCCCGGTGCACGCAGTCCAGCACGGGCAGTTCCTCCACGCAATGCGCGTGACCGATGTCCAGCGTGACCCCGAACAGCGGGTGCCCGTCGACCAGTTCGGCCAGGCGCAGACAGCGCTCCACACTGTCGACGAACATGTACGGCTCCGGTTCGAAGGCCAGCGCCACGCCGTACGTCTCCGCCGTCTCCAGCACCGTCCGCACACCGTCCGCGAGCCGCTGCCACGCGTCCCGCTCCGACAGCTCCGCGGGCGCCGGGCCGCTGCACAGGTGGACGGTCGGCGAGCCGAGGTCGGCCGCGATACGCAGGGCGCGGCGCAAGAGGTCGATCCTGGGCTCGGAGCCGTCCGACATCAGCGTGGGCAGATGCTTGCCCCACGGATCGAGGAAGTAGGGCGCGCCGGTCTCCACCGTGACGCCGAGGCCGTGCCGGTCCAACTGGCGGGCGAGGGTGGTGACACGGCGGGGCAGGTCGTCGGCGTACGGGTCGAGATGGTTGTGGTCGAGAGTGAGCGCGACGCCGTCGTAGCCGAGGTCGGCGAGGACGACGAGGACATCGGTCAGTCGGTGGTGGGTGAAGCCGTTGGTGCCGTAGCCGAACTGGAGGGGCGTGGGGGGACGTCTCATGTGCCGGTTCCTCACACGGAGGGTGGTGGGTCTCAGGTGGGGGATATGCGCCGGGCCAGCCGCCGCGCGAGGGGGTGGACGACGCCGAGGGCCGCGGCGACGGCCGGTGCCCCGCCGCGCGCGGTCAGCGCCGCCTGAAGGGGCATCAGCCCGATGATCCCGGCCCCGACGGCCCGCCGTACGTTTTCGGCCGAGGGGTTCTGTACGGCGCGGGCCTGGGCGACGCCGTAGGTGCCGAGATAGGCAAGAGCACCGGCGGCGGTGACGGCGATCCGGAACTTTCCGGAGGCGGCGGCGGTGAGGGCGGTGCGGACCATCGTGGAACGGGCGGCAACGGCAACGCCCTTCAGGGGCGCGGGGAACTGCGCGACCAGCCCCGACGGCGCGGCAGACGACACACAACTCTTCGCGGCACTCCCGGCTTCGCCTCGGGCCACTGGAACAGACGTGGCAATCGCAGTCACCGCCGACACAGCAAGAGTCCCGACAGGAACCCGCACCGGCGCCCCACCGATCTCGTGCCGGCTGAGCGCCATCAACGTGCCGGTATGGACGCCGACCAGCCCGGCAGGCACGGCGGCCCGACGAAGCGCGACGCCGACCGATTCCGCACCGGCCCCCGGCACAACCGCTCCCGCCAGAACGTCCAGAACCCGGGCCCCCGCCATCACGACGCCGCGCGCCGAGGTGGACTTGAGCTTCAGGTCGTACGCCCACACCAGCCCGGCCAAGGGCAGCGCAGCGCCCACGCTGCGACGACCCCCCGCGGCGGCCGCAAGACCGAGCCCCGCCGCGGTGAGCCCGCCGGCCACGGCGAGGGCGGTACGCCGGGGAATCCGGCCCGACGGCACCGGTCGTTCGGGCCTCTCGACGGAGTCGACCGTGGCGTCGGCGTAGTCGTTGAGGGCCATCCCGGCCCAGTAGAGGCAGACGGAGGAACCGATCACGCCGAACGTACGGGCGCCCAGCGGACGTCCGGCGGCGGTCGCTCCCGCGATCACGTCACCGGGGACACTCAGCGCGGCCGGCGCCCTGACAAGCTGCGCGAGATCGGTGAGGCGCACGGCAGACCGGGATCCGAAGCGGACAACCGCTTTCCGATCTTTCATGGCCGCACCCTACTCGGGGGCTGTTGACCCTTCAGGTACCTACCCTCCGGTAAGAGAAGTGACAAAGAGAACACGGATTTCTCTTACATCACGGCCCGAACTACCGGTACAGCTGGGTCGTTTGAGCAGGCTCGGTCTCAGGGCTCCTGCCGCAGCCGGCGCCACACCGCCTTGGCCGCGTTGTGCCCGGACATGCCGTGCACTCCGGGACCGGGCGGGGTCGACGACGAGCAGAGGAAGACCGCCGGGTGCGGGGTGCGGTAGGGGAAGAGCGACAGCTTGGGCCGGAGCAGGAGTTGGAGTCCGGAGGCCGCGCCGGAGCCGATGTCGCCGCCGATGTAGTTGGCGTTGCGGGCGACGAGTTCGGCCGGGCCGGCCGTCGCGCGGGCGAGGACGCGGTCGCGGAACCCCGGGGCGAAGCGCTCCAGTTGACGTTCGAGGGCGTCCGTGAGGTCTCCGGTCCAGCCGCTCGGCACGTGCCCGTACGCCCAGAAGACCTGCTTGCCCGCGGGGGCCCGGGTGGGGTCGACGACGCTGGGCTGCACCGTGATCATGAACGGCTTGCCGGGGGCCCGGCCCTCCCGGGACGCGGCGCGCAGCGCGGTGGCGATCTCCGCGCTGTTCCCGCCGATCTGTACGGTGCCCGCGCGGCGGGCCTCCGGTGAGGTCCACGGCACCGGGCCGTCCAGCGCGTAGTCGATCTTGAAGACGCCGGGGCCGTAGCGAAAGCCCTCGTAGTAGCGGCCGAAGCCGGCGATACGCGCCAGGGCCGTGGGCGAGGTGTCGAAGACGTAGGCGCGCGCGGGCGGCAGATCGTCGAGCCGCTTGACCTCGTAGTCGGTGTGGACGGTGCCGCCGAGATCCTTGAGGTAGGCGGTGAGGGCGTCGGAGATGGACTGGGAGCCGCCGCGGGCGACGGGCCAGCCGCGGGCATGGGCGGCGAGGGCGAAGACCAGGCCGATGGCGCCGGTGGCGAAGCCGCCCAGCGGCGCCATGACGTGCGCGACGAGGCCGGCGAACAGCGTCCTGGCCCGCTCGTCGCGGAAGCGCCGCATCAGCCAGGTCGACGGAGGCAGTCCGACCAGGCCGAACCGGGCGAGCGTGACCGGGTCCCTGGGGAGCGCGGTGAGGGGCAGGGACATGAAGTCACGGGCCAGGGTGTCCCACTTGCTCAAGAACGGATTCACCAGCCTGCGGTACGCGCCCGCGTCGCGCGGGCCGAAGGAGGCGGCGGTCTCGGCGACCGACCGGGCCAGCACGGCCGCGGTGCCGTCGGCGAAGGGGTGGGCCATGGGCAGCTCGGCGTGCAGCCACTCCAGGCCGTAGCGGTCGAGCGGCATGGTCCGGAACACGGGCGAGTTGACACCGAGGGGGTGTGCGGCGGAGCACGGGTCGTGCCGGAAGCCGGGGAGGGTCAGCTCCTCGGTGCGGGCTCCTCCGCCGACCGTGTCACGTGCCTCGAACACGGCCACGGAGAAGCCGCGACGGGCCAGCTCCACGGCAGCGGTCAGTCCGTTCGGCCCCGCACCCACCACGACCGCATCGAGCATCGACGGCACCTTCGGACTCCTTCGTCAGCCGATGGCCTTGAAGGTTCAGGATATGCCGGGGCACTGACAGCGCAGGGTGCGGTGGCCCACTCAGGAGCACGGGACTGTACCGAAGTGCGGCTGGAGCGAGCGCTTGAACGATCAGTTTTCCGCCGACAGCAGTCCCACGACCCGGCGCGCCGTGCCCGCGTCCCGGGCCGCGGTGAACGGCAGTGCGTTGCCGCCAGTGATGCGGAACGGTTCGCCCGTGCGGGTCAGGTGGGCGCCGCCCGCCTCCTCGACCAGGAGGATGCCCGCCGCGTGGTCCCAGGCGGCCTCCCAGCTGAACGCGGTCGCGTCCAACTCGCCCCGGGCGACGGCGAGATACTCCAGTCCCGCCGAACCGCAGGCACGGGGCCGCACGCCCTCGGTCCACAGGCCCAACAACGCCTGCTTCTGCTCGTCGGTCGTGTAGTCCGGGTGGGACGTGGCCACCCGCAGGTCGCGGCCGGGATCCGGGGTGCCGGCGTGCAGTCGCCCGCCGTCGAGGAAGGCGCCCTTGCCCCTGACCGCCGTGGCCAGTTGATCGCGGGCCGGGGCGTAGGTCCAGGAGGCGAGCAGGACTCCGTGCCGGGCGAGCGCGACCAGGGTGCAGAAGCCGTCGTCCCCGTGCACGAACTGGCGGGTGCCGTCGACGGGGTCGACGATCCAGACCGGGGCGTCGCCACGTATCGCCTCGTACGACGCGGGGTTCGCGTGCACCGCCTCCTCGCCGACCACGACCGAGCCGGGCAGGAGTGCGCCGAGTGTCTCGGTGAGGTACTGCTCGGCGAGCCGGTCGGCGTCGGTCACCAGGTCGTGCGGACCGTTCTTCTGGTCGACCTCGTGTGCGGCGAGCTGCCGGAAGCGGGGCATGATCTCGGTCGCGGCCGCCTTGCGGACCGCTTCTTCCACGTCTGCCGCGTGCTGTGCGAGAAACTCGTCGATGGTTTCGTTGTTTACGATCACCCCTCCATGAGAGCACGTCCCACTGACAACCCCCGCCCGCCGGATGGACACAGGATGGCATCGACGTGAACTCGTGGTGCCGGTAACGGCAGGTCAGAGGCCTGTTCTCGGGCGGTTCGCCGGCGCGGGCACGTCCTCAGCGGCCGACCGCGTACCCCTGCATCCCCCGTGGATTCGCCGCCGCCGACAGGACACCGGTCTCCGGGTCCCTCGCCACGGCGCACAGCCGGCCCTCCGACCAGTCCTCACCGACGGTCACCTCGTGACCACGCCGCCGCAGCTCCTCCACCACTTCGGCGTCCGTCCGGGACTCGACCGTGACGCTCCCGGGTCGCATCCCGCGCGGATGGAAGGAGCCCGGGAAGCTGTCGTTGTGCCAGTTCGGGGCGTCGATCGCACCCTGGAGGTCGAGGCCGCCACGGACCGGGGAGCGCAGGGCGACCGCGAGGAGGAAGTGCAGCTGCCACTGGTCCTGCTGGTCCCCGCCGGGCGTGCCGAAGGCCATGACGGGCACGCCGTCGCGCAGGGCGATGGAGGGTGTGAGGGTGGTGCGGGGCCGACGGCCGGGGGCGAGCGAGTTCGGCAGTCCCTCCTCCAGCCAGGTCATCTGCAGCCGGGTGCCGAGCGGGAAGCCCAGTTCGGGCACGACGGGGTTGGACTGGAGCCAGCCGCCGCTGGGCGTGGCCGCGATCATGTTGCCCCAGCGGTCGACGACGTCGATGTGGCAGGTGTCGCCGCGGGTGCCGCCGTCGGCGGAGACCTCGGGCTCGCCCGGCACCGGGGAGGTCGGCCGCTTGGCGACGGTCGGTTCCCCGCCCCCCAGCGCTTCGAGGCCGGGCCCCACGGCGGCGGCCACGCGCGCGTGCGCGCACAGTCGCGGGGCGAGACCGCCCGGACTGCCGGGCCGCAGCTCGAGGGAGGCCTTCTCGCCGACCAGCTCCCGCCGGCCCGCGTTGTACCCCTCGGACAGCAGCTCGGCCAGTGGTACGTCGGCCGCGTCGCCGTACCAGGCCTCCCGGTCGGCCATGGCCAGCTTGCAGCCCTCGATCAGCAGATGGACATAGTCGGCGGACCCGTACCGGGGCAGCTCGGGCGGGAGCAGCGCGAGTTGCTGGAGGAGGACCGGGCCCTGGCTCCAGGGGCCGGCCTTGCACACGGTCCAGCCGTTCCAGTCGTACGTCGCCGGCGCCTCGTAGGTCGCGGACCAGCCGGCGAGGTCGGCGGCCGTGAGCGTGCCGGAGTGCCGTTCGCCGCTGGTGTCCATCGTGGGGCGCCCGGCCTGCCGTACGAGGGCCTCGGCGATGAAACCGCGCCGCCACACCTCCCGCGCCGCCTCGATCTGCGCGACCCGGTCCCCGGCGCCGGAGACCTCGTCGAGCAGGCGCTTCCAGGTGGCGGCGAGGGCGGGATTGCGGAACAGCTCCCCGGGCCGGGGCGCCTTCCCGTCCCGCAGGTACACCTCGGCCGACGACGTCCACTCCGTCTCGAACAGCTCGCGCACGGTCTCGACGGTCTCGCCGACCCGCTCCACGGGCGCGTGCCCGTGTTCGGCGTAGCCGATGGCGTACTTGAGCACGTCGGCGAGCGTCCTGGTGCCGTGGTCCCGCAGCAGGAGCATCCAGGCGTCGAACGCGCCGGGCACGGCGGCGGCGAGCGGTCCGGTCCCGGGTACGAGGTCCAGCCCGAGCCCCCGATAGTGCGCGACGGTCGCACCGGCGGGCGCCACGCCCTGCCCGCACACCACCCGTACCTCGCCGCCCGCCGGGGCGATCAGGATCGGCACCTCACCGGCCGGGCCGTTGAGATGCGGCTCGACGACATGCAGCACGAACGCGCCCGCCACGGCGGCGTCGTACGCGTTGCCCCCGCCCTCCAGCACTGCCATCGCCGACTGCGAGGCGAGCCAGTGGGTGGAGGACGCCATGCCGAACGTGCCTTGGAGCGTGGGGCGGGTGGTGAACATCGGGTCTGACACCTCGCTGTCGCGCGGATCGGTCCATCCGATCTTCAGGGACTACCCGTTCAGGGTTCAACCTTGCGGCCGGGGCCGGTTCGGTGTGAGTGGTGAATGGTGAGTGGCCCGTGAGCGGTCCTCCGCTTCATCGTGCGCGCCTCGGCGGAGTGAAGGTGTAGAGGTCGAGCACGTCGGGGCAGGGAGCGACGCCGGGGCCGCCGGCCCGGACCCAGGTGACGATGTCCTCGGTGGCTTCCGGGTCGTTGACGAGGCCGAGCCAGACGGGGCGGCCGCCCGCGGCGCGGCCCGCGGCGGAGGGCTGGACGACGATCACGTTGGCGTGTTCGCACACGCCGAGGCACTCGGAGACGCGCACCGGGGCGTTCTCGGCGAGTCGCGCGGTCTGCTGCGCGTGATCGACTCCGGGCACCTTCGGGGTCCCGCAGCAGCAGTCCCTGCACACCACGATCCGGCTGGGCACCGGTTGTTCCGGGGGTGTCCGCACGTCAGCACCGCCCCACGGGGCCGGCCGGCCGCAGGAAGCGGATCACCGGGTGGCCGGGGTCGTCGGTGACCTCGGCGCGGACGCCGTAGACCTGCTCGATCAGCGCCGGTGTCAGGACCTCGGCCGGGGCGCCCTCGGCGACGGCGCGGCCGGCGCGCAGCACGAGCAGGCGGTCGCAGTACATCGCGGCGAGGTTGAGGTCGTGCAGGGCGATCACGGTGGTGACCGGGAGGCTCGCGACGAGGGCCAGCAGATCGAGTTGGTGCTGGATGTCGAGGTGGTTGGTGGGTTCGTCGAGGAGCAGCTCGCGGGGTTCCTGGGCGAGGGCGCGGGCGATCTGGGTGCGCTGGCGTTCACCGCCGGAGAGGGTGTGCCAGGACTGGGCGGCCCGGTCGGTGAGTCCGGTGCGGGCCAGGGCCGCGGTGATGGCCTCGGCGTCGGCCGCGGTGGGCGGTGTCCAGGCACGGCGGTGCGGGATGCGGCCGAGGGCGACGACGTCGCGGACGGTCAGTTCGGTCTGGGTGTGGGCGTGCTGTTCGACGGTGGCGACACGGCGGGCGGTGGCGCGGCGGCCGACCTCGGGCAGCGGACGTCCGTCCAGGGTGACGACCCCGGCGGTGGGGGCGAGAACCCCGGCGAGGAGTCTCAACAGGGTCGACTTGCCCGAGCCGTTGGGGCCGAGCAGGCCGACGGTCTCGCCGGGACTCAGGGTGAGGGTGACGCCGTCGACGACGACCTTGTCGGCGAGGCGCCGTACGACACGGTCCGTGCGCAGGCTGGTCATGCCGCCGTCCTCCGTCCTCGGTAGAGCACGGCGATGAAGGCAGGTACGCCGATGAGGGACGTGACGACGCCCACGGGGACCTCCTGGGGGTCGAGGACGGTGCGGGCGGCGGTGTCCACCCACACCAGGAAGACGGCCCCGGTCAGTGCCGTGACCGGCAGCAGGCGGGCGTGACCACAGCCGGTGAGGGCGCGGGTGGCGTGCGGCAGGACCAGGCCGACGAAGCCGATCGCGCCGGCGCAGCTGACCAGGGCGGCGGTGAGCAGCGCGGTCGCGCAGAGCAGGACCAGCCGGGTACGGGCGACGCGGACGCCGAGCCCGGCGGCGGCGTCGTCCCCGAAGGCGAAGGCGTCCAGGGTGCGGGCGTACCCGAGGCAGACGGCGAGGACGACGGCCAGTACGGCGGTGCACAGCAGCACCTGTCCCCAGTCGGCGCCGGTGAGCGAGCCCAGCAGCCAGAACAGCACGGCCCGGGTGGTGTCGGCGTCGGCGGAGGTCAGCACGATGAACGAGGTCAGCGCGGAGAACAGCTGCATGGCCGCGACCCCGGACAGCACGACCCGGTCCGTGCTGCCGCCGAGGACGTGGCTGAGCAGCAGCACCATGGCGAAGGAGAGCAGCGCGCCGAGGAAGGCGCCCGCCGACAGCGACACCACTCCCCCGCCGACCCCCAGCACGACCACGGCGACTGCTCCCGTGGACGCGCCGGACGACACCCCGAGGACGAACGGATCGGCCAGCGGATTGCGCAGCAGCGACTGCATGACCGCCCCGCACACGGCGAGTCCGGCGCCGCACACCGCGGCGAGCAGCGTGCGCGGCATGCGCAGGTTCCACACGATGCCGTCCCGCAGCGGCGCCAACGTGCCCTCGCCGAGGCCGAGATGGGCGGCCACGGACGCCCACACGTCCGCCGTGGAGATGTCGGCCGGCCCGATCGTCACGGCGACTGCGACCGACGCGAGCAGCGCGGCCAGGCCGCCGAAGGTCAGCAGCGGCGTACGGACGCTCACTCGGCGGGCCCGGCGAGCCCGAAGTCGCGCAGGCTCGCGGCGACCTTCTCGATCCCTTCGACCGTGCGGATGGACGGGTTCATCGCCTGCCCGCTGAGCAGGACGTACCGCTTCTTCTTCACGGCGGTCAGATTGCGGGTGGCGGGATTGGTCTCCAGGAAGCGGATCTTGGCCTCGGCGGTCTCCGCGGTCTGCTGCTTGCGCGTGAGGTCGCCGATCACGAGGACGTCGGGGTCACGGTCGGCGACGGTCTCCCAGCCGATCTGGGGCCACTCGTCGTGGGTGTCGGAGAAGGAGTTCCGCGCGCCGACGGCACGGGTGACGGCACCCGGCGCGCCGCAGCAGCCGGCGAGGTAGGGCGACTGGGAGTTGGCGAACCAGTACATGAGGGTGACATCGGAGGCGTCCAGCCCTGCGGTGGACTTGCGCACCCGCTCCTTCAGCTCGGCGACGAGCTTGTCGCCGCGCTCGGCGACACCGAAGGCGCGGGCCAGGTCGCGTATCTCGCCGTACACGGTGTCGAGGGTGAGCGGGGTGGAACGCGAGCCGTCGCCGCCGCTGTCGTTGTCCTTGCCCGCCGAGCAGTCGGAGGGCGAGACGTAGGTGGGCACGCCCAGCTTCTCGAACTGCTCGCGGGTGGCGACGCCGCCCTTGCCGAGGGTGGAGACGAAGGAGGAGGTCACGAAGTCGGGTTCGGCGTCCAGGACCTTCTCGAAGGAGGGCGCGTTGTCCGCGAGCCGCGGCACGGAGGCGTTCGCCTTCTCCAGGCCCTTCATCACCGGGTCGGTCCAGGTCGCCGTGCCGGCCACACGGTCGGCGAGGCCGAGGGAGAGCAGGATCTCCGTGGTGCCCTGGTTGAGGGACACGGCCCGCTTCGGGGGCGCCTTCAGGGTGACCTTGTGGCCGCAGTTGTCGAGGGTGACGGGGTAGCCCGCGGCGGCGGACTTCCCGGAGTCCTCGGTACTGCCGCTTCCCGAGCCACCGCACGCGGTGAGCAGGAGGGCGGGCGCCAGCAGCAGGGCAGCGGGACGGAGGGCAGAACGGTACACAGGCGTGCCTCGGTTGTCGGGGCTCGTACGCGGAGCCTGGCCTTCGGACGTCCTCCGCGCGCGGGCGTGGAGGTGCCAGCAGGTCTTCGGACTCGGGTTCGTCCCGACGGGGCGCCTTCCCGGTCTCCCAGTGGCGTGCGTCTGTGCCCCGCCGGTCCCCCTCACCGCTGCGCGTCAGCTCCGGATTCGCACCGGATTCCCTGGCCTCGGGTGTGGCTCGACTGGCCCTCAGAGGCTATCAAGGCCGGGTCGTTCGAGCGGGCGCCCGGAGGGCCCGACAGACCGCGGAGACCCAGGTCACAATCTGGAAGAGGGCAAGGTCACAGCCGTGCCCTCTGCTGCTCCTTTGATGATCTGACCTAGCATCCGAGCATGACGGTCCTGCCTGACGACGGGCTCTCGCTGGCCGCCGAGTTCCCTGACGCAACCCATGAGCAATGGCAACGCCTGGTGGAAGGCGTGCTGCGCAAGTCGGGCAAGGACGTCTCGGGCCCGGCTGCGGAAGACGCTCTGTCCACTGCGCTGGAGGACGGGCTGCGCACCCGCCCCCTGTACACCTCGCGCGATGCCGCGTCCGACTCCGGTCTGCCCGGATTCGCCCCCTTCGTCCGCGGCGGTCGCGCCGAGGGCAACACGGTGGGCGGCTGGGATCTGCGGCAGCGGCACACGGCGCTGACGGACGGCCTGGTGCTCGCGGACCTGGAGAACGGCGTCACCTCGCTCTGGCTTGTCCTCGGCGAGGGCGGCATCCCGGTGTCGTCGCTCGGTCGCGCCCTGGAGGGCGTCTACCTCGACCTGGCCCCTGTCGTTCTCGACGCCGGCGCCGACGTGGAGCCCGCCGCGCGGGAGCTGCTGCGGCAGTACGAGGAGCGGGGCGTCGCCAAGGAGGCGGCGCGCGGCAACCTCGGCGCCGACCCGCTCGGCCACGAGGCCCGCACGGGCACGTCCTCGGAGTTCGCGCCGGTCGCCTCCCTGGCGCGGCTGTGCGCCGAGGAGTACGCGGGGCTGCGGGCGCTGACCGTGGACGCGCTGCCGTACCACGAGGCCGGCGGCTCGGCCGCCCAGGAGCTGGGCTCCTCGCTGGCGACCGGCGTCGCGTATCTGCGTGAGCTCACCGAGGCGGGGCTGACCGCCGAACAGGCGTGTGCGCAGCTGGAGTTCCGTTACGCGGCCACCGCCGACCAGTTCCTGACGATCGCCAAGCTGCGCGCCGCGCGCCGGCTGTGGGCGCGGGTGACCGAGGTCTGCGGGGCGCCCAGCGCTCAGGTTCAGCATGCCGTCACCTCGCCGGTGATGATGACGCGCCGGGACCCCTGGGTGAACATGCTGCGCACTACGGTCGCCACGCTGGCCGCCGGGGTCGGCGGCGCCGACTCCGTGACCGTGCTGCCCTTCGACCACGCGCTCGGCCTGCCGGACGCCTTCGCCCGGCGCATCGCCCGCAACACCTCGACCATCCTCATCGAGGAGTCGCACCTGGCCCGGGTGATCGACCCGGCGGGCGGCTCCTGGTATGTGGAGACCCTCACCGACGAACTGGCCCGCGCGGGCTGGGAGTTCTTCCAGCGGATCGAGCGGGCAGGCGGCCAGGCGGCCGCGTTGCGCACCGGGCAGCTGGGCCAGGACCTGGCACAGACGTGGGAGGCCCGCACGGGCAAGCTCGCCAAGCGGCGCGAACCCATCACCGGCGTCAGCGAGTTCCCGAACCTCACCGAGCCGCCCGTGGAGCGTGCGCCCGCGCCAGCGCCCCGGTCCGGGGGCCTTCCCCGGGTCCGCCGCGACGAGGCCTACGAGGCCCTGCGCGCCCGCTCCGACGCCCACCTGGCCGCCACCGGCGCCCGGCCCCGGATCTTCCTGGCCGCGCTCGGCCCGGCCGCCGCCCACACCGCGCGCCTCACCTTCGCCTCGAACCTCTTCCAGGCGGGCGGCGTCGAGCCGGTCACCGAGGGCACCTTCGAGGACAGCGGTGCCACGGAGGTGTGCCTGTGCTCCAGTGACGCCCTCTACGAGGAGCAGGCCGAGACGGTGGCCGCCGAGTTCAGGTCGGCGGGCGCCACGCACGTGTTCCTCGCGGGCCGCCCCGGGCAGTACACCGATGTCGACAGTTACGTCTTCGCGGGCTGTGACGCCGTCGCCGTACTGTCCGCGACCCTCGACCGCATGGGAGTGTCCTGATGGGAATCCCCGACTTCACCGGGATCGAGCTGGGCACCCCGGCAGCCGGCGGCGGCGCCGACGAGTGGCGCACGGCCGTCAAGCAGGCCACGGGCGGGGACGAGCTCCTGTGGGAGACCCCGGAAGGCATCGCGGTCAAGCCGCTCTACACCGGCCGTGACCTGGAGGGCCTGGACTTCCTGGGCACCTACCCGGGCATGGCGCCGTATCTGCGCGGCCCGTACCCGTCGATGTACGTCAACCAGCCCTGGACGATCCGCCAGTACGCGGGCTTCTCCACCGCCGAGGAGTCCAACGCCTTCTACCGGCGTAACCTGGCGGCCGGCCAGAAGGGCCTGTCGATCGCCTTCGACCTGCCCACGCACCGGGGTTACGACAGCGACCACCCGCGCGTGACGGGCGACGTCGGCATGGCGGGCGTGGCGATCGACTCGATCTACGACATGCGGCAGCTCTTCGACGGCATTCCGCTGGACAAGATGACCGTGTCGATGACGATGAACGGCGCCGTGCTGCCGGTGCTCGCGCTGTACATCGTGGCGGCGGAGGAACAGGGCGTACCGCCCGAGAAGCTGGCCGGGACCATCCAGAACGACATCCTCAAGGAGTTCATGGTCCGCAACACCTACATCTATCCGCCGACGCCGTCGATGCGGATCATCTCCGACATCTTCGCCTTCACCTCGCAGCGGATGCCGCGCTACAACTCCATCTCCATCTCCGGATACCACATCCAGGAGGCCGGCGCGACGGCCGACCTGGAGCTGGCGTACACGCTCGCGGACGGCGTCGAGTACATCCGCGCGGGCCGGGAGGCCGGCCTGGACGTGGACGCGTTCGCGCCCCGGCTGTCGTTCTTCTGGGCGATCGGCATGAACTTCTTCATGGAGGTCGCCAAGCTGCGGGCGGCGCGGCTGCTGTGGGCGAAGCTGGTGAAGCAGTTCGACCCGAAGAACTCCAAGTCGCTGTCGCTGCGCACCCATTCGCAGACCTCGGGCTGGTCGCTGACCGCGCAGGACGTGTTCAACAACGTCACGCGCACGTGTGTCGAGGCGATGGCCGCGACGCAGGGCCACACCCAGTCGCTGCACACCAACGCCCTCGACGAGGCGCTCGCGCTGCCGACCGACTTCTCCGCACGCATCGCCCGCAACACGCAGCTGATGATCCAGCAGGAGTCGGGCACGACCCGGGTCATCGACCCGTGGGGCGGCAGTGCCTATGTGGAGAAGCTGACGTACGACCTCGCCCGCCGTGCCTGGCAGCACATCCAGGAGGTCGAGGCGGCGGGCGGCATGGCCAAGGCGATCGACGCCGGCATCCCCAAGCTGCGCATCGAGGAGGCCGCGGCCCGCACCCAGGCCCGGATCGACTCCGGACGCCAGCCCGTCATCGGCGTCAACAAGTACCGCGTCGACAGCGACGAGCAGATCGACGTGCTCAAGGTCGACAACTCCTCCGTGCGCGCCCAGCAGATCGAGAAGCTGCGGCGGCTGCGGGCGGAGCGCGACGAGCAGGTCTGCCAGGACGCGCTGGACGCACTCACCCGGGCCGCGGGCGGCGAGGGCAACCTGCTGGAGCTGGCGGTGAACGCGGCCCGCGCGAAGGCCACCGTCGGGGAGATCTCGGACGCCTTGGAGAAGGTGTACGGCCGGCACGCGAGCCAGATCCGTACCATCACCGGCGTGTACCGCAACGAAGCCGGGGAGTCGCCGTCCGTGGACCGCACCCGCACCCTCGTGTCCGACTTCGAGGAGGCCGAAGGCCGCCGCCCGCGCATCCTGGTCGCCAAGATGGGCCAGGACGGCCACGACCGCGGCCAGAAGGTGATCGCCACCGCCTTCGCCGACCTCGGCTTCGACGTGGACGTCGGCCCGCTGTTCCAGACCCCGGCCGAGGTGGCCCGCCAGGCCGTCGAGGCGGACGTGCACATCGTCGGGGTCTCGTCCCTGGCCGCCGGTCACCTCACCCTCGTACCGGCGCTCAAGGAGGCGCTGGCCGAGGAGGGCCGCGAGGACATCATGATCGTGGTCGGCGGCGTGATCCCGCCGCAGGACGTGCCCACGCTCCTGGAGATGGGCGCGGCGGCCGTCTTCCCGCCCGGGACGGTGATCCCGGACGCCGCGTACGACCTCGTCAAGCGGCTGGGAGCCGACCTCGGGCACGAGCTGTGATCGATCTCGACACGTATGTGAAGGGTGTCCTCGACGGGAAGCGGGCCATAGTCGCGCGCGCCATCACGCTCGTCGAGTCCACCCGGCCCGGGCACCGGGTGCTGGCCCAGCAGTTGCTGACCGAGCTGCTGCCGCACAGCGGGAAGGCCCGGCGGATCGGGGTCAGCGGGGTGCCGGGGGTCGGGAAGTCGACGTTCATCGACGCGTTCGGCACGATGCTCACCGCGCTCGGCCACCGGGTGGCGGTGCTGGCCGTCGATCCGTCGTCCAGTCGTACGGGCGGTTCGATCCTGGGCGACAAGACGCGGATGGAGCGTCTGTCGGTCGACCCGGCCGCCTTCATCCGCCCTTCCCCCACCGCGGGCACGCTGGGCGGGGTCGCCAAGGCCACCCGCGAGTCGATCGTGGTGATGGAGGCCGCGGGCTACGACGTGGTGCTGGTGGAGACGGTCGGTGTCGGCCAGTCCGAGACCGCGGTCGCGAACATGGTCGACTCCTTCCTGCTGCTCACGCTGGCCCGCACGGGCGACCAGTTGCAGGGCATCAAGAAGGGCGTCCTGGAACTGGCCGACGTGCTCGCCGTCAACAAGGCGGACGGCCCCCATGAGCGCGACGCCCGGGCCGCCGCGCGCGAACTGGCGGGCGCCCTCAGGCTGATGCACGGCAAGGACGCCGCCTGGACGCCGCCCGTCCTGCATTGCAGCGGACGCGAGTCGATCGGCCTGGACGGCGTGTGGGACCGCCTCGAACAGCACCGGACCCTGCTCGACTCCACCGGCCGGCTGGCCGCCAAGCGCCGGGACCAGCAGGTCGACTGGACGTGGACCATGGTCCGCGACGAGCTCCTCGGCCGCCTGCACTCGGACCCGGCGGTACGGGCGCTCGCACCGACGCTGGAACAGCAGGTCAGGAACGGCGAGTTGACGGCGACGCTGGCCGCCGAGGGGATCCTCGCGGCATTCGAGGCCAAGTCGTCAGGTCGCCCGTCGAGCCCGGACGCTCAGCACGCCGACGCGTCGGAACTTCGCGGCGCCACCAGCCCCGACTCGTAGGCGAACACGACGAGTTGGGCCCGGTCCCGCGCCCCGAGCTTCGTCATCGCCCTGCTGATGTGGGTCTTCGCCGTGAACGGGCTGATCACCATGTGCGCGGCGATCTCCTCGTTGGTGAGCCCGCGGGCCGCCAGCGCCGTCACCTCACGCTCGCGGCGGGTCAGGCACTCCAGGCCGGGTGCCGTGGCCCGGTCGGGAGGACGTGCGACGAACTCACCGATCAGGGTGCGCGTCACCGACGGCGACAGCAGTGCCTCCCCGCCCGCCACCACCTCGATCGCCTGCAGCAGGTCGGCGGGTTCGGTGTCCTTCAGCAGGAACCCGCTCGCACCGGCCCGCAGCGCCTCGAAGACGTACTCGTCGTGGCCGTAGTTGGTGAGGATCACGACGCGGACCCCCGACAGGGCCGGGTCGGCGGCGATGTGGCGGGTCGCCTCGATGCCCGTCATCACCGGCATCTGTACGTCGATCAGCGCGATGTCGGGCACCTGCGCGCGGATCAGCGCCAGACCCTGCTCACCGTCCGCCGCCTCACCGACGACCTCGATGCCGTCCTCGGCGTCCAGCAGGGCCCGGAAACCGGCCCGCATCAGCGCCTGGTCGTCGACGAGCACGACCCTGATCACGCCGTCCGTCATCCCGCCTCCCCCACGGGCAGCCGTGCCCGCACCGCGAACCCGCCGCCCTCGCGCGGGGCGGCGTCCAGCGTGCCGCCCAGGGCCGTGACGCGTTCGCGCATGCCGGTCAGGCCGATGCCGGGGGTGGGCGGACGGGACGGGTCGGCGGCGCCGTCGTCCTCGACGCATATCGTCAAGTCACCCTCGCCATAAGCGAGTTGCACGCTCACCTTCGCCGGTCCCGCGTGCCGGGCCGCGTTCGTCAGTGCCTCCTGGACGATGCGGTACATGGCCCGGTCGACCGTCGCCGGCAGGGACCGCTCCTCCCCGGTCACCGTCAGTTCGACGGCGAGTCCCGCGGCCCGCGCCCGCTCCACGAGCAGCGCCGGGGTGCCGGTCGACTCGTCGGTGCGCAGTACTTCCAGCGTGGCGCGCAGCTCGCGCATGGCCTCACCGCTCGCCTCCTGGATGGCGAGCAGCGCGGGCGGCACATCCTCGCGGCGCTTGCGGGCGAGGTGCACGGCGACGCCCGCCTGGAGCTTGACGATCGAGATGCTGTGCGTGAGGGAGTCGTGCAACTCCCTCGCGATCCGCAGACGCTCCTCGCCCGCCCTGCGCAATGCCGCCTCCTCTCTGGTGCGTTCGGCCTCCAGGGCGCGCTGTTCCGTCTGGCGCAGATATGCCTGCCAGTTGCGGTCGGCGAGGCCCGTCACCACCGCGCACAGGAACCAGCCGGCCAGCAGCAGCGCCTCCTGAGCGATGTCCGCGCTCGCCGAGCCCGCCGCCACATAGCCGCCGAGGAACAGCGCGGCCGTCGCCGCCGCCGTGCCCCGGTGTCCGGTCCGCGACGCCGTGTGCACCGCGCCCACGACGGGGATGGCCAGGGTGGCGGCGGGCCCGGCATGGAGCACTTCGGCGAGCAGAGCGGCGGTGGTGACGGCGAGGACCACGCGCGGGGCGACGCGGTGTGCGGCCAGGGCCAGCGAACCGACCGCGATCAGCGCGCAGTCGAGGAGCCCGGCACGGTCGTCCGCCACGGCGGCGAGCAGCACGATCACGCCGACCACGACTCCGACGGCCGCGTCGACGAACCGCTCGCGTGTGACCCTGTGCCCGCTCATGCCCGCACACTAGACGGCGCCACCGACAGCGACGTCACCCCTGTGGACGGCTCTGCGACTACTCCCCACGCAGTAGTGCCCGGCACCGGCCCGCCCCGTCGTCGCAGCGCCGACTGCCGCCCCCGGTACGACGACCCGGCCCGCCCCGGCGGCGCAGGCTACTGCCCATGCCCACACCTTTCCGTCACACCGAGCCCCTCCCGCCCAAGTCGGCCACCGGCACCGTCGCCGAGGTGTACGCGCAGATCGCCCTCGACTTCGGCATCGCCGAACCCGTCACCTTCGTGGTCCTGTCCTCCGCGCCCGAACTTCTCGCCCCCGCCTGGGCGTTGATGCGCGAGTCCCTGATCGCGGGGGCCGGCAGCCGCACCGGCAAGGAACTGGCGGCCCTCGGGGTGTCGCTCGCCAACAAGTGCCCGTTCTGCGTGGACGCGCACACCGTGCTCCTGCACGCCACCGGAGACCACGCGCTCGCCGAGCGGCTGGCCCGCGGGGAGCAACCGGAGAACGAGGAGCACGCACGCGTGCTGGCCTGGGGGCGGCACACGCGCGTGCCCGGCGCCGACCTCACGCCGTACCCCTTCCCTCGCGAGCACGCCCCGGCCTACCTCGGGACCGCGCTCACCTTCCACTTCATCAACCGCATCGCGTCGGCCCTGCTGACCGAGAACCTGCTCCCGGCCGGAGCCCAGCGGTTCCGGGCGGTACGCAGCCTCGCGGGCCGCACCCTCGCCCGGACCGTACGCCGCCCGGCCCGGCCCGGCGTGTCCCTGCCCCTGCTCGACCCGATCGACCCCGGCGAGGCCCCCGCATGGGCGGCCGGTACACCCGTCGGTCTCGCGTACGCGGCGCTGCTCAGGGCGGCCATGTCGGGCGCCGGTCTCCTCGACGCCGACGACCACGACCTCGTGGAGGCGACCCTGCAGGACTGGGACGGCTCCCATCCGCCGCTCACCCTGGACGGGTTCCCGGACCGCAGGGAGCGACCGGGGGCGCGGCTGGCGCTGCTTGCCGCTCTCGCGCCGTACCGCATCACGGAGGAGGACGTGCAGGCGTGGCGCAGGCGCAGGCCGGAGCACACCGATCACTGCCTGGTGCACCTCGTCGCGTACGGCGCCTTCACGGCCGTGGACCGCATCGAAAGCTCGCTTTCCACGCAAATCGGCCGGGAAGCCAAGCAAGTGGCCCAGGGCACCCCGTAATTACGGCCGGCCGGCGACCCGGCGGTAACCACGTCAGCACGGAGCGAGTTGGCCCTTCCGCCCCACAGGGAGTCATGTGACACTGGCGTCCCGTCCGCAGTGCGGACTCCCTCCGCACCGTCCCCCACGAAATGTGCGCCGTGCGTTCTCTTCCCTTGCCGCTCGCCCTCACCGCGCGCCTGTCGCCCGTCGTCGTGCTCGCCGCGGCGGGCTGGGCGCTGTCGTCCGGACCAGCGACACCGGCCGCCGAAGACACGGCGACGCAGAAGAGCGGGGACGAGTCACCCTCGGCCCCCGCGACGGCCGCCGTGTCGAAGACGTACGCCGCCGCGCCCGCACCCTGCGACAGCCTGGGCTCGAAGTCGGTCAAGGAGCTCGTCCCGGGCGCCAAGCCGGCCGGCAAGGAGATCCCGTCGACCGACGCGAAGGTGCGGCGCACCTGCTCGTGGAACGCGCTCCAGGGCTTCGACTACCGGTGGCTGGACGTGTCCTACGAGGTCACGGAGTCCGACGAGGCGGCGGAGAAGTCCTACAAGGAGCGCGTCGCGGACAAGAGCGGCGGCGGCGAGGTCCCCGGTGTCGGCGACGCGGGGTATTCCGTCGTGAACCTCACCACCGAGGACAAGCAGCAGACCCGCGAGGGCGTGGTGCTGGTCCGCGCGGCCAACGCGCTCGTCTCCATCACCTACAGCGGCAGCGACTTCGAGTCGAACAAGGCACCGGCCACGGCCGAGATCAACAAGGGCGCGATCAAGGCTGCCAAGGAGGCGGTGGCCGCCTTGGAGGACGGCCAGAAGGGCTGACCGTCCTCCTCGGATCAGGCCTCGACGCGTTCCTTGTGGCCGGCCATCAGGACCACGTACAGCACCAGCGAGGCACCCAGGCCCACCGCCCAGCCGTAGTCGGCCAGCGGCTTGAGGAACGGAATCAGTCCGTCGGCCGGGAACGGTCCGGTCTTCGAACCGTCGGCGCCGACGCCCGAGTACGAGCCACCGACCGCCAGGACACCGCCGACCAGGAACGCCAGGATCGCGCGCCAGTTCCAGCCGGACCGGTACCAGTAGCGCCCGCCGGGCGTGTACAGGTCCGCGAGGTGCAGGACCGTACGGCGGACGATCCAGTAGTCGGCGATCAGGATGCCCGCGACCGTGCCCAGCAGGCCGCCGACCACGCCGAGCCAGGTGAAGATGTAGAACTCCGGCGTGGAGATCAGCTTCCACGGGAAGATCAGGATGCCGACGACACCGGTGATCAGCGCGCCGGTACGGAAGTTGATGAGCTTCGGCGCCAGGTTCGCCAGGTCGTACGCCGGGGAGACGACGTTGGCCGCGATGTTCACGGAGACGGTGGCGACGAGGACGACGATCAGCGCGAAGAGCAGACCGAAGGCGTTGTCGGCCTTGGCGGCGAGGGTGACCGGGTCCCAGATCGCCTCGCCGTAGACGACCTCGGAGCCGGAGGTGACGAGCACGGCGAGGATCGCGAACAGGGTCATGGTGGTGGGCAGGCCCAGTGACTGCCCCCAGGTCTGTGCCTTCTGGCTCGCGCCGAAGCGGGTGAAGTCAGGGATGTTGAGGGACAGGGTCGCCCAGAAACCGATCATCCCCATCAGGGACGGGAAGAAGACCGGCCAGAAGTCGGGGCCCCAGCCCAGCTTCGACGGCTGGTCGAGCAGCGCGCCGAACCCGTCCGCCTTGACCGCGATCCAGACCAGCAGCACGAGCGCGCCGACGATCACGAAGGGCGCGGCCCAGTTCTCGAAGTGCCGCAGGAAGTCCATGCCGCGGTAGATGATCGCGATCTGCAGCGCCCAGAAGAGGATGAAGCACAGCCACAGGGGCCATGGGTTGCCCGCGATCTTCCCGGCGTTCTCCCATCCGCCGCCGGTGAGCTTGGAGCCCAGCGCGAAGATGCCGCTGCCGCCGATCCAGGTCTGGATGCCGAACCAGCCGCAGGCCACGGCCGCCCGGATCAACGCCGGGATGTTGGCGCCCCGCAGCCCGAAGGAGGCCCGCGCCAGCACCGGGAAGGGGATGCCGTACTTGGGCCCGGCGTGCCCGGTGGCCAGCATCGGCAGCAGCACGATGACGTTGGCCAGGGCGATGGTGAAGACGGCCTGCTTCCAGTCCATGCCGAGGGCGACGAGGCCGGAGGCCAGCGTCCAGCTGGGGATGCAGTGGGCCATGGAGATCCACAGGGCCGCGAAGTTGTACGTCGTCCACTTGCGCTCGGCGACCGGGACGGGACGCAGGTCCTCGTTGGCGAACGGGCTGTTGGCGGGGAATGCCTCGGGGGCGAGCTCGATCCGTCCGCCGGCGTCGGCGGACTGCGATATCGGTGACCCCGTGGGGACTGTTTCGGTCATGGGCAGGCCAATCGATCAGAACGGGACGGGAAAGGCCGTGCGGGCGGGCCTTGGGCCCCTCCCCGGGGCGGCGGGGAGGCCTGGGCCGCGGGGAGGGAGACAAGGGTGGGGGGTCGGGTGGAGCGGTGGTGCCGCGAACTCACAGGCGCAGAACTGGAGTTGAGCACCAGGGTGGAGAAACTAGGGGTTGAGCGCGGGGATGACCGACGCACCGTACGCGTCGATCACGGCTTCCTGCGCGTCGTGCATGTCGTAGACGGCGAACTGGTCGACGCCCAGCTCACGCAGTGCGTTCAGCTTCTCGATGTGCTTCTCGACCGGGCCGATGACGCAGAACCGGTCGACGATCTCGTCGGGCACGAACGCGGTGTCGGGGTTGTCGGCGCGTCCGTGGTGGGAGTAGTCGTACCCCTCACGGGCCTTGATGTACTCGGTGAGTTCGTCGGGCACGGCGGCGGAGTGCTCGCCGTACTTGGACACCAGGTCGGCCACGTGGTTGCCGACCATTCCGCCGAACCAGCGGCACTGCTCGCGGGCGTGGGCAAGCTTCTCGGGAGAGTCGTCCTCCGTGACGTACGCCGGGGCGGCCACGCAGATCTTCACCTCGGACGGGTCACGGCCGGCCTCGACCGCGGCCTGCTTCACCGCCTTGACCATGTACTCGGTCAGATAGAGGTCGGAGAGCTGCAGGATGAACCCGTCGGCCTCCTCACCGGTCATCTTCAGGGCCTTCGGGCCGTACGCCGCCATCCAGACGGGGAGTTGGGCGCCGGGCTTGATCCACGGGAACCTGACGGCCGTGCCGCCGCCGAGGTCGGCCTCCTGGCCGCTGCCGAGCGCGCGGATGACCTTCATGGCCTCGCTGATGCGGGCCAGGGTGTTCGGCTTGCGGCCGGCGACGCGCATGGCCGAGTCGCCGCGGCCGATGCCGCAGACCGTGCGGTTGCCGAACATGTCGTTGAGGGTGGCGAACGTGGAGGCGGTGACCTCCCAGGTGCGGGTGCCCGGGTTGGTCACCATCGGGCCGACCGTCAGCTTCTGGGTGTTCGCCAGGATCTGGCTGTAGATGACGAACGGCTCCTGCCACAGCACGGCCGAGTCGAAGGTCCAGCCGTAGCTGAAGCCGCTGCGCTCTGCGCGTTTCATCAGGCTGACGACCCGCGAGGCCGGCGGGTCGGTCTGCAGGACGAGTCCGAAGTCCATGTGCTCCGCTCCTAGTTGAGGTACTGACAGGTGGAGCGGGGGGTGTAGACGCCGTGCCCGGCGTGCCCGGTGTACTCCCGCTCGGTGATGACGAGTTCGCCGCGCGAGAGGACCGTCTCGACCCGGCCGACGGTCTGCTTGCCCTCGTACGCCGAGTAGTCGACGTTCATGTGGTGGGTGACCGCGGACATGACCTGCTCCGCCTGCGGGTCGTAGATCACGACGTCGGCGTCCGCACCCGGCGCGATGGTGCCCTTCTTCGGGTACATGCCGAACATCCGGGCCGGGGTCGCGCAGGCGATCTCGATCCAGCGGCGGCGCGAGATGTGACCGTCGACGACGGCCTGATGGAGCAGGTCCATCCGGTTCTCGACGCCCGGCAGCCCGTTGGGGATCTTGGAGAAGTCGCCCCGGCCCAGCTCCTTCTGGCCGACGAAGCAGAAGGGGCAGTGGTCGGTGGAGACGACCTGGAGGTCGTTCGTCCGCAGCCCCTTCCACAGCTCGGCCTGGTGCTCCTTGGGCCGAAGCGGCGTCGAGCACACGTACTTCGAGCCCTCGAAGTCGGGCTCGGCGAGGTTGTCGGTGGACAGGAACAGGTACTGCGGGCAGGTCTCCCCGAAGACGTTCAGCCCCTCGTCGCGCGCCCGCGTCAGCTCGGCCACCGCCTCCATGGCCGAGACGTGCACGACGTACAGGGGAGCACCGGCGACCTGGGCGAGCCTGATGGCCCGGTGGGTCGCCTCGGCTTCGAGGAGCGCCTTGCGGACCTCGCCGTGATAGCGGGGATCGGTCTCGCCCCGGGCCAGCGCCTGCTCGACCAGCACGTCGATCGCGATGCCGTTCTCGGCGTGCATCATGATCAGCCCGCCGTTCTCGGCTGAGCGCTGCATGGCGCGCAGGATCTGGCCGTCGTCGGAGTAGAAGACGCCCGGGTAGGCCATGAACTGCTTGAAGGAGGTCACCCCCTCCTCCACCAGCAGGTCCATCTCCTTCAGCGTCTCCTGGTTCACATCGGAGACGATCATGTGGAAGCCGTAGTCGATCGCGCAGTTGCCCTCCGCCTTGGCGTGCCAGGTGTCGAGGCCCTCGCGCAGCGAGTGGCCCTGGCTCTGCACGGCGAAGTCGACGATGGTGGTGGTACCGCCCCAGGCGGCGGCCCGGGTGCCGGTCTCGAAGGTGTCGGAGGCGAAGGTGCCGCCGAACGGCAGCTCCATGTGGGTGTGGACGTCGACGCCGCCCGGGATGACGTACCTCCCGGTGGCGTCGATGGTCCGCTCGGCCGTCCAGGCCTCGGCGGCGGACGTTCCGGCGGCGGCGAGGGCGGCGATACGGCCGTCCTCGATCAGGACGTCGGCGTGCAGCTCGTCGGACGCGGTGATGACGAGGCCGCCGCGGATTACTGTTCGGCCGGTCATGGGTCCTCTCCCTTGTTGGTCACGTGCAGCTCGGTTGTGGCTGGTCGCGCTCGCGCGCCGGAGCCGCATATTCGATACAGCCCCACGCCCCTGGGTCGGCCGACGCTGACGGCGTCTCTAAGGGGCCGTCAGCGGGCCGTACGCCCCCGGAGCGCGGTCCCTGTAGAACTGCCAGCGGTCGCGGACCTCGCGGAGCTTGGCCAGGTCCAGGTCGCGTACGACGAGCTCGGTCTCCTTGTCGCTCGCCACCTCCCCGACGAACTGGGCCTCCGGGTCCACGAAGTACGTGGTGCCGTAGAAGTCGTTGTCGCCGAGGTCCTCCACGCCGACCCGGTTGATCGCGCCCACGAAGTACTCGTTGGCGACGGCCGCCGCCGGCTGCTCCAGCTGCCACAGATAGCGGGAGAGCCCGCGGGAGGTGGCCGAGGGGTTGAACACGATCTCGGCACCGGCGAGGCCCAGCGCTCGCCAGCCCTCCGGGAAGTGCCGGTCGTAGCAGATGTACACGCCGATCTTCCCGACGGCGGTCTCGAAGACCGGCCAGCCGCTGTTGCCCGGGCGGAAGTAGAACTTCTCCCAGAATCCCTGCACTTGGGGAATGTGGGTCTTGCGGTACTTGCCGAGGTAGGAGCCGTCCGCGTCGATCACGGCGGCGGTGTTGTAGAGGACCCCGGGCTGCTCCTCCTCGTACATCGGCAGCACGAGGACGATGCCGAGCTCCTTCGCCAGCGCCTGGAAGCGGCGGACGGTCGGGCCCTCGGGGATCTGCTCGGCGTACTCGTAGAACGCCTTGTCCTGCACCTGGCAGAAATACGGTCCGTAGAACAGCTCCTGGAAGCACAGCACTTGAGCGCCTTGCGCGGCCGCGTCGCGGGCCGCCTGCTCGTGTACCTGGATCATCGATTCCTTGTCGCCCGTCCACGCGGTCTGGAAGAGGGCGGCACGGATCACTCGGCTCATCGGGACCTCCGGTCGCTCGGTGTGCGAGAAGGCTAGGAAGTCCCCGGCGCCGGTTTGAGTTGCACGGTGTCACGTCTGGGGGCATGCGGCGTGCCACGGTGTCACCCTGTCGTGATCCCATGTTTCACCGCCGTTTTCCCAGTTGGTGGCAGGTTTCAGGCCTGTTGCGCGTCGTGCGCGAGGAGTGCGATGTGCACGGATGCGGCCTGCTCGAAGTCGTCGAGGTCGACGCCGAGCCGCGTCTGTATCGCCTCCAGGCGGCGATAGAGCGCGGGCCGCGAGACATGGTGGAGCTGGGCGGTGCGGGACTTGTTCCGGCCGGTCGCGAGATACGTCCGCAGCACGGCCAGCATGTCGTCGTCGGCCACGCACAGCAGCCCGTCCAACTCCCGCTCCGCGAACGACTGCACCTGCGGATCGTCCCGCAACAGCCGGATCAGGCCGCGCAGATGCACGTCCTTGAGGCGTACGACGGCGGGGAGGTCGAGGGCGGCGGAGGAGTCGGCGACGGCATCGGCGACGTGCTGGGCCTCGCGCAGTCCGGCGGGCACGTCGTCCCAGGCGGTACGTGCGTCGGCGGCGGCCACGACGGTCTGTTCGGCCCCGGACTCGGAGCGCACCCGGGCGGCGAAGTTGCCGACGAGTACGGCGGCGTCCTGGTCCCTGGCGAGGCTGAGCAGCACGGCGGTCGCGCCGTCGGTGAGTTCGGCGGCGATCCCGGGCAGCCCCAGCATCCGCAGCACGCGCTCCAGTCGGGCCGCCTCACCGTCGCGCACGACCAGCGGCACGAAGGTGCGCCGGTTGACCGGCAGCCCGGCGGCACGCGCGCGTGGCAGCAACTGCCGGGCCGGTACGACCCCGCTGACGAGGTCGGTGAGCAGGCTCTGCGCGGACTGCTCCTCCCAGCTGTGCGCGGAGTTGCCGCCGAGCATGCGATGCAGGACGAGGGCCTCGGCAGCGCGCTCGGCGAGCAGCCGCCCCGTGGCGGTGTCGCCGCGATGCCCGCACAGCATGATCTGGCCCCACCGCTCCCCGCGCCCGCCGAGCTCGGCGCGGATCCAGCCGTCGCCCTCGTTGCCGCCGGCCTGCCGGGCGATGCGCTCCCAGTCGCGCAGCACGTCGTCCACGGCCGACCGCTCCCCCGCCGTGGCGAGGACGCGGTGCGCGAGGTTGGTGACGACGACGGGGCAGGCGCTGTGCGACGCGACCTCGTCGAGCAGCCGTTGCAGTGGGGCGCCCGCGGTGATGAGTCCGGTGAGCGCTGTCCGTACGGCCTCCGAGAGGCTGACCGCGGCGAACTTCCGCCGCACGAGCCGGGACTGGACCTCCTCGGTGAGCTCGGCGAAGGGGAACGGCCGGTGCAGGACCACCATGGGCAGCCCGCACCGCTCGGCGGCCCGGCGCATCACGTCCGGCGGTGCGGGGAACGCCCGGCCGAGGCCCAGCACGACGGCCGCGGCCTCGGCCCGGTGCAGGGAGCGGATGTACTCGGCCTGCTTGTCCTCGTCCCCGGCGAGCAGCACCCCGGTCGTGAGGACCATCTCGCCGCCGCTGAGCATCACCCCGACGTCCGGCGCCTCGGCGACATGCACCCAGCGCACCGGCCGGTCCAGCTGACCGGCGCCGGCCACCACCTCGGGCTCCCCGGCGAGGACCCGCTCCAGGGTGAGGACCTGCCGGACCGACAGGGCGGGTTCCAGGGGTTCCGAAGGCTCCAAGGGCTCCCAAAGCTCCGAGGTGATGGTCATGGCGGCGTTCCCTTGCTTCAGGTACTCACAGATGTTCAGCCGGTTCCTGCTAGATGCTCCTCAGCGCGTTCTCGAGGATCGCGGCGCCTTCCTCGGCCTCCGCGACGGTGAGGGACAGGGGCGGGGCGACGCGCAGGGACGTGGTGTTGTGTCCGCCGCCCTTGCCGATGAGGAGGCCGCCCTCACGGGCGGCTTCCAGCACCGCCGACGCGGCGGCCGGGTCGGCCTCGTCGGTGCCGGGCCGGGTGAGTTCGATGCCCAGCATCAGGCCCCGGCCGCGCACCTCCCGGACGTGGGGCACGTGCGCCGCGACGGCCCGCAGCCGTTCGAGGAGCAGTCCGCCGACGCGCCGGGCGTTGCCCTGGAGGTCGTGTTCCACCAGGTACGACAGGTTGGCGAGGCCGGCCGCCATGGTGATCTGGGTGCCGCCGAAGGTGGAGATGCTGTTGGAGTCCAGGCAGTTCATGATGTCGGCGCGGGCGACGACACCGCCGATGGACATGCCGTTGCCGATGCCCTTGGCGAAGGTCAGCATGTCCGGCGGGCCGGAGCGGCCGTGCGCCTGCCAGCCCCAGAAGTGGTCCCCGGTCCGGCCCCAGCCGGTCTGCACCTCGTCGGCGATCCACAGGATCTCGCGCTCGGCGAGCACCTCGCGGAAGGCGGCGTACAGCCCGTCGGGCCCGGAGGTGAAACCGCCGACACCCTGGATGGGCTCGGCGATCAGGGCCGCGGGCGGGCGGGTGTGGCCGAGGATGTCGTTCAGGTCGTCGACGCAGGCGGCGATGAAGTCCTCGTCGCCGAGTGCGGCGTACGGGCCACGCGTGCGCACCCCGCCGTGGACGTAGAGCGTCTGCAGCGGCGACAGCGAGGTCGGGGACCAGCCGCGGTTGCCGGTGATGCCGACGGCGCTGAAGGAGCGGCCGTGGTAGCTGTTGCGCATCGCGAGGATCGTGTTGCTGCGCCGGTAGGTCGTCGCGAGCAGCAGAGCGGTGTCGTTGGCCTCGGTGCCGGAGGTGGTGAAGAAGACACGGGCGTCCGGGATGCCGCTCAACCGGGCGATGCGTTCGGCGAGTTCGACCATCGGCCGGTTGAGGTACAGGGTCGAGGAGTGGATGATCCGCCCGGCCTGTTCGCTGACCGCCTTCGTCACCTCGGGCAGCGCGTGCGCGGTCATCGTCGTCAGGATGCCGCCGAAGAAGTCGAGGTACCGGTTGCCGGCCGCGTCCCACACGTGGCGGCCCTCGCCGTGGGTGATCTCCAGCGGCTCCTCGTAGTACAGGGCGAGCCAGTCCGGCATGACGGCGCGGTGGCGTCCCAGCAGGTCCTTGGTCACGGCTGCACCAGCCCTTCGTAGGCGTCGGGGCGGCGGTCACGGTAGAAGGCCCACTGCTGCCGCACCTCCTCGATGAGGTCGAAGTCGAGGTCGCGGACGATCAGTTCCTCCTCCTCGTCGCTCGCGGTCTCCCCGACGAACTGGCCGCGCGGGTCCACGAAGTACGACGTCCCGTAGAAGTCGTTGTCGCCGTACTCCTCGACGCCGACCCGGTTGATCGCGGCGATGAAGTACTCGTTGGCGACGGCCGCGGCGGGCTGTTCGAGGCGCCAGAGGTAGGAGGAGAGACCGCGGTGGGTGGCCGACGGGTTGTAGACCAACTGGGCTCCGTTGAGCCCGAGTTGCCGCCAGCCCTCCGGGAAGTGGCGGTCGTAGCAGATGTAGACACCCACCTTGCCCACCGCCGTGTCGAAGACGGGCCAGCCGATGTTGCCGGGCTTGAAGTAGTACTTCTCCCAGAAGCCTTTGACCTGCGGGATGTGGTGCTTGCGGTACTTGCCGAGGAAGGTGCCGTCGGCGTCGATCACCGCGGCGGTGTTGTAGTAGAAGCCGGACTGCTCGACCTCGAAGACGGGGACGACGACCACCATGCCCGTCTCGCGGGCGAGCTCCTGCATACGCCGCACGGTCGGCCCGTCGGGGACCGGCTCGGCCCAGGAGTAGTGCTCCGGATCCTGGACCTGGCAGAAGTAGGGAGCGTTGAAGACTTCCTGGAAGCCGATGATCCTGGCGCCCTGCCGGGCCGCCTCACGGGCGTGCTCCTCGTGTTTCGCCACCATGGACTCGGTGTCGCCGGTCCAGGTGGCCTGAACCAGAGCGGCGCGTACGACGTTGGCCATGAGCTGCTCCTTCGACGGGACGTCAGAGCCTCTACGCCCGTAGAGGGGGGCCGTAGAGGCTCGAAAGTAAGCCCCTGGAACAGCCTTGCCAAGACCATCGTCGTTAACCCGCTGAGTCGATCACGTTTCACACTCCTGTGGGTGATGGATGGGGCCGGTGGGGTGGGTGTGACGGGAGTGGCGCCAGGTTCGGTGCCGGGGCGTCATGCCGTGAAGCCGGCCACGCGCAGGGCGTGGACGAGGTCCCACCGGCACTCGTCCGAGACGCCCTGGGCGGCTGCCACCAGCAGCGGGACCAGCGTCTTCGGGGCGGGGGCGGCGCTGCGGGCGGCCTCCTCGGGGGTGCGGACGCGGACGTACGCGTCCAGCAGGGCACGGACCTCACGGTGCCGCCCCGCGCCGGCCAGCCCCACGACGGCCTGCCCGATCTCGTCCGCGGGCCGCACCACGCCCTGGCGCAGGATCTGCTCCCCGTCGTCGGCACGGCCCGCCGCGGTCAGTGCGTCGGCCGCGGCCACGAGCCGCTCCGCGGGCAGCGAGGCGGCCTCCCACAGCAGGGACGCCCAGTCGGCTCCGAGCCCGGCGCGCTGCATCTCGGCGGCCAGCAGTGGGATGCGGCGGGCGGGCCAGTACGCGGCCTCGACGAGCAGCGCATGCGCCTCACCACTACGCCCCGCGCCGCGCATCCGCAGCAGCGTCGCCACGACACCGACGACCTCCCGCAGCTCCTCGGTGTCGGTCGGCTCGGCGTGCGACCGCGGGTCCGGGGGCGCGGGCGCTTCTTCGCCGGCACCGGCGAATCGGGCTCCGCGCGGGGTGCGGCGGGTGCTGACGGGCTGCGCGGGAAGGCTGGGCAGGTCGGTCGGCGGTACGGCCACGGGGGCGGCCGCCTCCTCCACGATCCCGGCGAAGCGGGCGCCGCCTCGGCGGCGTTTGCGCGGCGCCGGTCGCTCGTCGGGCCGACCGGTTTCGCGGACGGTGGCGTTCCCCTGTTGCTCGGCCGGGCGCGCCGCGTCGGCCACCGGCTGGGCCGCCGATCGGGCGGAGGAAGCCTCTCCGCGACCTCCGCCCCAGGTTTCCGGCGACGCAGACGCCCTCCCGCGCTGCGTAGGGTCGACGGCCGCGGGCCCTTCGTCGCCGAAGCCCTCGCCGCCGGTGCCGCCACCCGCATGGAGGTCGCGTCCGGGCCCGCTTTCCCGGCGGTGACCCCCGACGCCCTCATGTCCGAACGGGCCGCTTCCGGGCCCGCCCTCACTGGACCCGCCGCCTCCGGACCGACCCCGCTCCCGGCCGTGGCCCCCGGGTCGGTCGCCTCCGGCTCCGGCGTCCCCGAACGCCTCCTCCCCGAACCGCGGGCGCCCGACGCGGGCGTCACCGAACCCGCCGCCCCCCTCGTCCTCGAACCCGTCGGCCTGGAAGAACCCCTCCTCCCCCGACCGCTCCCGCCGTATCGCCTGCCCCTGTGCGCCGGCCGCCCGGTGATCCAAACCGGCCATCCGCAATCGGAGTTCGGCGCATCGGGCGGTGGCACGTTCGTGGTCGTCGCGGGCCCAGGCGAGGTCGAGGCGGATGGTGGCGGCGTCCTGGGGGTCGGTGGCCGAGGCCAGCAACCGGTTCAGTTCCGCCTGCCGTTCCGCGGCGTAGCGCTGTTCGCGGAGCATGACGTCGAGGCGGTCCCCGAGGGCGTCACGGCCGCCGGGCCGGGCGTCGTACGTGGCGAGGGCGCCGGCATGCAGGGCGCGGGCGCGTTCGGTCTCGGGAACGGCACCGCCGGGGCCGTACTGGCCGGCGAGGTCGTGCAGGAGTGACTCCACGACGTCCCAGGGCGGCACTTCGCGTCCGTCGAGGCAGGCATGCATGCCCTCCGGGTCGCGCTGCCAGAACACCCCGCACCAGCCGCCGCCCTGATCCAGGCGCGCCACAAGGCCGTCCAGGTAGTTCACGAACTCCCGCATCCGAGCCGGGAGTTGATCCACTGACATCGCCCAACTCCCGCCAGACCGGAGCACTCCGGTCCGTTAGGCAACACCAGTGATGTTACGAACGTGCTACGGGGAGTTTTCCGTCCGAACGCAGAGTACGCCGTGGCTGCCGGAGCGTGACGTGCGCACCCTCTCGCGGTGAGGCCAACAGCGCGTTCAGGCGGCCACTTCGGTAACCGGTGCACAGCGTCCGACCAGGTCGTCCATCGACAGGCCGAGGGCATCCGCCACCGCCGCCACCGTGAAGAAGGCCGGCGTGGGCGCCCGCCCGGTCTCGATCTTGCGGAGCGTCTCCGCGGAGATACCGGCGCTCGCCGCGACATCCGTCATGCTGCGGCCGCCGCGAGCCTCACGCAGCAGCCGGCCGAGCCGCTCGCCGCGTTCACGCTCTTCGGGGGTGAGAGGGGTGCGCACCATGACACCATTCTAATACCGGTATAGTAATTGGCATGGTGGAGCTGAAGACGAACGAGTCGATCGATGCGATGTACGAGGCGGGGCAGGTCGTGGGCCAGGCCCTCACCGCCGTACGCAAGGCCGCCGACGTGGGGGTTTCCCTGCTGGAGCTGGACGAGGTGGCGCGGGAGGTGCTGCGCGACGCGGGGGCGACGTCACCCTTCCTCGGCTACCGCCCCTCCTTCGCCCCCGTCCCCTTCCCCGCGGTCATCTGCGCCTCGGTGAACGACGCGATCGTGCACGGCATCCCGACCGGCTACCGCCTGCGCGACGGCGACCTGGTCTCCATCGACTGCGGCGCCGAACTGGGCGGCTGGGCGGGCGACTCGGCGATCAGCTTCACGGTCGGCCGGGCGCGCCCGGCGGACGTACGCCTGATCGAGACCGCGGAACGGGCGTTGGCGGCGGGCATCGAAGCGGCCGTCGTCGGCAACCGTATCGGCGACATCGCCCACGCGATCGGCTCGGTGTGCCGGGCGGCCGGATACGGCATCCCGGACGGCTTCGGCGGGCACGGGATCGGCCGCAAGATGCACGAGGACCCTTCGGTACCGAACGAGGGCCCTCTCGGCCGCGGCATGCCGCTGCGGCACGGCCTGGTCCTCGCCATCGAGCCGATGCTCATCGCGGGCGGCACGGACGACTACCACGCGGCCCCGGACGGCTGGACCCTGTCCACGAACGACGGTTCCCGCGCGGCCCACGCGGAGCACACGGTGGCGATCACGGAGGCGGGACCACGGATCCTGACGGCGCGCTGAGGCGGCGCTCCCGGCGCCCTCGCCGCCGTTTCCCTGAAGGTGCCCGCGGCCACCGTTCGTGCGAAGGTGTTCTACGAACGCGGTCAGGTGTAACCGGCTTGCGCCCGGGTTACCCGACTCCGGCACGTCGATGAGCGAGGGCGACCCTGCCCGCGCAGGGACGCCGGATGGGAACGCCATGACCAGCGGTTTCAATGGTGGTCCGGAAGACTACGACCCCTTCGGGGAATTCCTCGCCCGCTTCTTCGGCGGCCCGCGCCCCGGCCCCCGGCAGATCGACATCGGCCGCCTGCTCAGTCAGCCGGCCCGGGAGCTGGTGCAGGGCGCCGCGCAGTACGCCGCCGAGCACGGCAGCCGCGACCTGGACACCCAGCACCTGCTGCGCGCCGCCCTGTCCGCCGAGCCGACCCGGAGCCTGCTCACCCGGGCCGGCGCGGACCCCGACTCGCTGGCGACGGAGATCGACGAGCGGTCGGGCCCGGTCCAGCACCCGCCGGGCGAGGTCCCGCCGCCGACGTCGCTGTCCCTCACCCCGGCCGCCAAGCGTGCCCTGCTCGACGCGCACGACCTGGCCCGGGCGCGGGGCACCGGCTACATCGGCCCGGAGCACGTGCTCAGCGCCCTCGCCGCGAACCCCGACTCCGCCGCAGGCCACATCCTGAACGCGGCCCGCTTCGCCCCCTCCGGCCCCGGCATGCCGCCCGAGGGCTCGGACACCTCCCAGTCCCGGCCCCGCGTCGACCACCGACCGCGCGTCGACTCCGGTACGCCCACCCTCGACAAGTACGGCCGCGACCTCACCGACCTCGCCCGCCGGGGCCGTATCGACCCGGTGATCGGCCGGGACGAGGAGATCGAGCAGACCGTCGAGGTGCTCTCCCGGCGCGGCAAGAACAACCCGGTGCTGATCGGCGACGCGGGCGTCGGCAAGACCGCGATCGTGGAGGGCCTGGCCCAGCGGATCGCGGACGGTGACGTGCCCGACATCCTCGGCGGCCGCCGGGTGGTCGCGCTGGACCTGACGGGCGTGGTCGCCGGCACCCGCTACCGGGGCGACTTCGAGGAGCGGCTCAACAACATCGTGGGCGAGATCCGCTCGCACTCCGACCAACTGATCGTCTTCATCGACGAGTTGCACACCGTCGTGGGCGCCGGAGGCGGCGGCGAGGGCGGCTCCATGGACGCCGGGAACATCCTCAAGCCGGCACTGGCCCGCGGCGAGTTGCACATCGTGGGCGCGACCACGCTGGAGGAGTACCGCAGGATCGAGAAGGACGCGGCCCTCTCCCGTCGCTTCCAGCCGATCCTCGTCCCCGAGCCGACCACGGCCGACGCGATCGAGATCCTGCGCGGCCTGCGCGACCGCTACGAGGCCCACCACCAGGTCCGCTACAGCGACGAGGCGCTCGTCGCCGCCGTGGAACTGTCCGACCGCTATCTCACCGACCGCCGTCTGCCGGACAAGGCGATCGACCTGATCGACCAGGCGGGCGCCCGGGTCCGGCTGCGGGCGCGGACCAAGGGCACGGACGTACGGACCATGGAGCGCGAGGTCGAGCAGCTGTACCGGGACAAGGATCAGGCCGTCGCGGACGAACAGTACGAGCAGGCCACGCAGCTGCGCGACCGTATCGTCGAGTTGAAGCAGCGCATCGCGGAGGCAGCCGACAACGAGGAGGTCGACGAGGGGCAGCACCTGGAGGTCACCGCCGAGGCCATCGCGGAGGTCGTGTCCCGGCAGACCGGCATCCCGGTGAGCAGCCTCACCGAGGAGGAGAAGGACCGGCTGCTCGGCCTGGAGGACCACCTGCACGAGCGGGTGGTCGGCCAGAACGACGCGGTGCGCGTGGTCTCCGAAGCGGTGCTGCGCTCCCGGGCCGGTCTCGCCAGCCCGGACCGGCCGATCGGCAGCTTCCTCTTCCTCGGCCCGACCGGCGTCGGCAAGACCGAACTGGCCCGCGCCCTCGCCGAGGCGCTGTTCGGCAGCGAGGAGCGGATGGTCCGCCTGGACATGAGCGAGTACCAGGAACGGCACACCGTCAGCCGCCTGGTCGGCGCCCCGCCCGGATACGTCGGCCACGAGGAGGCCGGGCAGCTCACCGAGGTGGTGCGCCGGCACCCGTACTCGCTGCTCCTGCTCGACGAGGTCGAGAAGGCCCACCCGGACGTCTTCAACATCCTGCTGCAGGTCCTGGACGACGGCCGGCTGACCGACTCCCAGGGCCGCACGGTGGACTTCACCAACACGGTCATCGTGATGACCAGCAACCTGGGTTCGGAGGCGATCGGCCGCGGCGGCACCGGGATCGGGTTCGGCGCGGGGGACGAGGAAGCGGACGAGGAGGCGCGCAGCGAGCGGGTCCTGCGGCCGCTGCGCGAGCATTTCCGGCCCGAGTTCCTCAACCGCATCGACGAGGTCGTCGTCTTCCGCCGGCTGACCCCGGAGCAGTTGGAGCGGATCACCAACCTGCTGCTGGACAAGACCCGTCGCCTGCTGCACGCCCAGGGCGTCTCGGTCGACTTCACCGGCGCGGCCGTCGACTGGCTCTCCGAGCGCGGCTACCAGCCCGAGTACGGCGCCCGCCCGCTGCGCCGCACGATCCAGCGGGAGGTCGACAACCAGCTCTCCCGGCTGCTCCTGGACGGCCGGATCGGCGAGGGCGGCCGGGTGACGGTGGACGTGGCGGACGGACAGCTCACCTTCCGTGCGGAAGAGCTGCCGCCCGCCCCCGAGTTGTGACGCCCCCGGACGCTACGACGCCGGCCGCACCACCATCGCCGAGCCGCCGCCCCGCCGTACCGTCTCGGCGGCGGCCAGCCACTTCCCGTTCGGCAGCCGCTGCACACCGGTGGTGGCCCCGATCTCGGGGTTGGGCCTGAAGGAGTGCCCGATGGCCTCCAGCCGGGCCTTCGTCTCGCTGTCGAGCCCGGGTTCCAGCTCGGTCTGGGCCGCGTTGCGCTGGCTGGCGCGGGGCGCGGCGATCGCGTCGACCAGCGGCAGTCCGCGGTCGACGAAGCCGGTCAGGGTCTGCAGCACGGTCGTGATGATGGTCGCGCCACCGGGCGAACCGAGCGCCACGACGGGCTTGTCGTGCCGGTCGAGGACGATGGTCGGGGACATCGAGGAGCGCGGCCGCTTGCCCGGACCCGGCAGGTTCGGGTCGTGCACGGCCGGGTTGGCGGGGGTGAAGGAGAAGTCCGTCAGCTCGTTGTTGAGGATGAAGCCACGGCCCGGGACCGTGATGCCGCTGCCGCCGGTCTGCTCGATGGTGAGCGTGTAGGAGACGACGTTGCCCCACTTGTCGGCCACCGTGAGGTGGGTGGTGCTGTCGCCCTCGTAGGTGGTCGGGGCCGCCGTGCCACCGGCCTCGCAGGCCGCCGGGTTGCGCGGGTCGCCCGGCGCGACCGGGCTGGTCAGCACCGCGTCGTCCTTGATCAGGCACTCCCGCGAGTCGGCGTACCGCTGCGACAGCAGGTCCTTCGTCGGTACGTCCTCGAAGGCCGGGTCGCCGACCCAGCGTCCGCGATCGGCGAAGGCGATCCGGCTGGCCTCGATGTAGCGGTGCAGGTACTGGGCCTTGCTCGCCTTCGACAGGTCCGTGTTCTCCAGGATGTTCAGCGCCTCGCCGACCGTCGTGCCGCCGGAGGAGGAGGGCGCCATGGAGTAGACGCCGAGTCCGCGGTACGAGGTCCTGGTGGGCGCCTGCGACTTGGTGCGGTAGCCGGCCAGGTCCTTGGCGGTGAGGTCGCCGGGGCGGGCCTTCCAGCCGGAGCCCGGGTCCACGGGCGGGTGGTTGACCGTGTCGACGATGTCCTCGGCGAGGTCGCCCCGGTAGAGCGCGCCGACGCCCTTCTTCGCCAACTCCGCGTAGGTGCGGGCGAGATCGGGGTTCTTGAAGGTGGAGCCGACGACCGGGAGGGCACCGTTCGGCAGGAACAGCTCGGCGGTGTCCGGGAAGTACCGGAACCGGGTCTCGTTCGCGGCGGTCTGCGAACGGAAGGTGTCGTCGACGGTGAAGCCGTCCCGGGCCAGCCGCTCGGCGGGCTTCAGCACGGTGCCGAGCCGTTTGCTCCCCCACTTGTCGAGCGCCTGCTGCCAGGTGGCGGGCGTGCCCGGGGTGCCGACGCTCAGGCCGCTGCTGACGGCCTCGGCGAAGGGGACGGCCTTGCCGTTCTCCACGAACAGGTCGGAGTCCGCGCTCAGCGGCGCGGTCTCGCGGCCGTCGATGGTCCGCACCGTACGGGACTTGGCGTCGTAGTAGACGAAGTAGCCGCCCCCGCCGACCCCGGCGGAGTAGGGCTCGGTGACGCCGAGCGCGGCGGCCGTGGCCACGGCGGCGTCGACGGCGTTGCCGCCCTTGCGCAGGACCTCGATGCCGGCCGCGGAGGCGTCCGCGTCGACGCTCGACACGGCGCCGCCGTGGCCGACCGCAACGGGGACCTTCTCGGGGCCGCTCTGCGCGGCGGGGGGCGCCGCGGCTCCCACCGACACCATGGCGGCCGAGACCGCCAGGACCGACAGTTTCCGCGCGACAGGGCGACGCATCCGCACCTCCAGGCAGGGGCTGTTGGCGCAGCCTAATCGATCGCCATGCCCCCGTCAGGAGCGCGTGACCCCCGTGTGTCGAACAACGGTTTGCGTTGGCCCGCTACCATGCGCGCCCATGAATGACGACGTGCGCAACATCGTTCTGGGCGTGGTCGCGGCGGCCATCAGTGCCGCCCTCGGCTGGCTTGCCCGTACGTACCTGTGGAAGCGGAAGCTGCGCCGCAAGCAGGCGTTTTTCGGGCTGCCCGACAATGCCGAGTCCCTGCTGGTGGTGAACCGCGGGGCCGGCGGACCCGAGCTCACGGTGATGCGTTACGACGTGTTCGCGCTGCTCGAACTCGCGGCGCTGATCAAGGACTGCAGCGCCCACGCCCAGATCATCCCGCACGACGCGGCACGCCAGGGCTTCGGGGAGCGCACCGAGTTCTGCGTCGGCGGCCCGGCGTCGAACCGGCGTATGACGGCACACCTGGCCTCCCTGCTGCCCGGGGTGCGGGTGAACGTCGACGCCGAGCCCGGCCCGGACCGGGGCGCCCTTCAGATCGGCTCCGAGCGCTACCGGGTGGAGGTGGGCAAGGAGGAGTACGCGCTCCTCGCCCGGCTGACCGTCGGCGAGAGCCAGGGCCCCCGTCCCGTGTTCCTCTTCTGCGGGCAGACCGCGATCACCAACCAGGCCGCCACCCGCTATCTCGCCCGCAACCATGAGCGGTTGACCCGCAAGCACGGCACCGGCTCCTTCGTCCTGCTGCTGAAGGTGGTCAACTCGCAGGCGTACGGCCCGGATGTCGTGGAGCTGGTCGCGGATGTCACGCGGGCGGCGCAGGCGCCGTTGCCGACACCCGCCCCCGCGCGAAATAGCCATCGATCCTCCTGAGGTCCAACACATTCCGGTAATCGTTACTGGCACGTAACTTACCGACGGGTTACTTGCGGTAAGGGGCCGCGGTTACCGTCGGGTCACTTTGCACTGACACGAGTGAGGAGTGACCCGTGGGACACCATCGCAAGGCCCTGCGTACGACCGCCGTGGGCGCCGTCTCCGCGACTCTGATCGCCGGTAGCGCCCTCGGGCTCGCCCCAGCCGCCCAAGCCGCCCCGAACAGCGTCCGCTTCGTCGACATCACCGGCGACGGCGGCACCACCCTCAAGGCGAACGTCGTCACGCCGGCCGGCGCCGACGGCACGCGCCGCTACCCGCTGCTCGTCATGCCCACGAGCTGGGGACTGCCCCAGGTCGAGTATTTCGCGCAGGCCCAGAAGCTCGCGAACTCGGGCTACATCGTGGTCAGTTACAACGTGCGCGGCTTCTGGCAGTCGGGCGGCGAGATAGAAGTGGCGGGCCCGCCCGACATAGCCGACGCGTCCAAGGTGATCGACTGGGCGCTCGCCAACACCCCGTCCGACGCCCAGCACATCGGCATGGCGGGCGTCTCGTACGGCGCCGGCATCAGCCTCCTGGCCGCCGCGCACGACAAGCGGGTCAGGGCGGTCGCCGCCCTCAGCGGCTGGGCCGACCTCATCGGCTCGATCTACGGCGGCCGCACCCAGCATGTCCAGGCCGCCGGACTGCTGGACGGCGCGGGCCTGGTCACCGGCCGCCAGAGCGCCGAACTCCGGCAGATCTTCGACGACTTCTACGCTTCCGACCTGTCCAGGGAACAGGACATCATCAACTGGGGGAAGAAACGTTCGGCCGCAACATACGTGGATCAACTCAACAAGAGCGGGGCCGCGGTCATGATGGCCAACGCCTGGGGCGACACCATCTTCCCGCCCAACCAGTACGCGGACTTCTACGAGAAGCTGACCGGCCCCAAGCGCCTGGCGTTCCGCCCGGGCGACCACGCGACCGCCGAGCTGACGGGCCTGTTCGGCCTGCCCAACGACGTGTGGACGGACACCGAGCGCTGGTTCGACCACTACCTCAAGGGCGAGAACAACGGCATCAACCGCGAGCTGCCGGTCCAGCTCAAGTCCCGTTCCGCGGGGGGCTACGAGGGCTACCCGGACTGGAAGTCGGTCGGCGCGACGAACAAGAAGATCGCCCTCGGCGGCAGCACCACGATCCGCACGAACGTCAACTCGGGCGCGGACGGCGGAGTCGTCTTCCTGTCCAGCATCCTCGACCAGGTGGCCCAGCTGCCCCCGATGGCCTCGATCCCGCTGCTCCCCCGGCTCTGGGCGGGTGTGTGGCAGTCCGAGAAGTACGCCACGACCCAACGCGTGCGCGGCACGGCGAAGTTGCACACCACCGTCACACCTACCAAGGAGAGCGGCACCCTCGTCGCCTATCTGTACGACGTGGGCCCGCTCGGCCTCGGCAAGCTGGTCAGCAACGCGCCGTACACCTTCCACGGACGTACGCCCGGAAAGCCGTTCGGCGTCGACCTGGAGCTGTACTCCACGGCCTACGACGTCCCGGCAGGGCACCGGCTGGCCCTGGTCGTCGACACGGTCGACCCGCTCTACATCGAGCACAACCCGTCCGGCGCGCGGCTGACCTTCTCCTCACCGGCGAACGACCCGTCGTACGTGTCGATTCCACTGCGCGAGCAGTGATCTCCGGCCGGCGCCGGGCGGGTATGGCTCTGTAACTGCTGCCCCCTGCTGCCCCTGTTGCTAGGGGCCGTGGGGGGAACCCCACCCGGCAGCAGCGTCCCTGGTCGCGGACGAGGTCACCACCACGACTTCGGGGACGGACGGAACATCGTAGTCGAGGTCGGACGCGGAGGGGGTTGCGGTGTCCACAAACGCCGTTCGTCTCGGCATGGGTCGTACGTACTCCCCGCTCAGTGATGGAGGATCTTCGACAGGAAGTCCCGGGCGCGCTCGCTGCTGGGGTTGGTGAAGAACTCCTCGGGGCTGCGGTCCTCGACGATGCGGCCGTCGGCCATGAACACGACGCGGTTGGCGGCCGAGCGGGCGAAGCCCATCTCATGGGTGACGACGATCATCGTCATGCCGTCCTCGGCGAGTTGGCGCATGACCTCGAGGACCTCGTTGATCATCTCGGGGTCGAGCGCGGAGGTCGGCTCGTCGAACAGCATCACCTTGGGCCCCATCGCCAGGGCCCGGGCGATGGCCACGCGCTGCTGCTGGCCGCCGGAGAGCTGCGCGGGGTACTTGTCCGCCTGGTCGGCCACGCCGACGCGCTCCAGGAGCTCATGGGAGCGCTTGTCGGCCTCGTCCTTCTTGCGCCCGCGGACCTTGACCTGGCCCAGTGAGACGTTCTGCAGGACCGTCTTGTGGGCGAAGAGGTTGAAGGACTGGAAGACCATGCCGACTTCGGCGCGCAGCCGGGCGAGCGCCTTTCCCTCGGCGGGCAGCGGCTGCCCGTCGAGCTTGATCGTGCCTGATTGAACGGTCTCCAGTCGGTTGACGGCCCGGCACAGCGTCGACTTCCCCGATCCCGAGGGGCCGATGACCACGACCACCTCCCCCTTGCCGACGGTGAGGCTGATGTCCTGCAGGACATGCAGGTCCCCGAAGTACTTGTTGACGTCACGCAGCTCGATCAGTGGATCGCCAGCCATGCCCAGCCCCAGTCACTCTCAGCTGTGTAGCGGTTTCCGCAAACTATCCGGGCAAGAGTGGACTTAATGCACGACACGCACTTTTCGGGCATAAGCCGTATTTACGCCGAACTTATGTCGAACTGCAGGCCAGAGCCTTACGCTTCCGCGACTTCCGCGTACAGCTGCGACAGCTCGGGCACACCGCTCGCGGCCCACTCCTGTCCCGAGGCTACGACATCGAACTCACGGCCGGACGCGAGTCTTACGACCGGCTGACCGTCCGGCCGGATCTTCCAGGCGGCTCCGGGCACGGTGCGCACGATGACGGTGCCGAGATAGAGGCCGGCGTCGTTGCCCAGCCAGGGCAGGATCTCCTCGTCCTCCCGCCAGCGTGGCACCAACTGGTCGACCGCCTCCAACGAGGCCTTGGTGTCGTCGAGTTCGACCCCGGCCCGGGACGCGTGGGAGCGCAGGAGTTCACATTCGGCAAGGAGTTCGGCGATGCCCTCGGGGTCGGGGGCGCCGCGCTTCTCGCGCCGGCTGCCCAGAAAAGGGATCTTCATACGCCCAGCGTGTCATTCGTCCCGCCGAACGCACCACAGGCGCGCTGGCCGCCGATTCCGGTCGAGTTCACGCCGAGTTCGGGCATGGCGCGTTGACGGGTCACGTGCGCCTCTCTAACTTCTCGGTGCGTCTTGCGTCTCGTCCGAACATCTCAACCGAGCCTGTCGTCCGAGTGTCGCGCCTGAACGTCTCGCCTGAACTTGTCATGCGCAGTCATACGCAGTCCTGAGCGGTCGTGAACGGGAGGAGTCGGAGTTGCGCCGACGTGTGTGGAGTTCCGCGGTCGTCCTCGCTGTCTTCGCGGTCCTGGTGCCGGGGGTCTCCGCACAGGCCGCCCCCGAGCGCAGAGCCGGGCCGCTCCCGCTGGAGCGGCTCTTCGACAACACGGCCGTCAGCAACGACGCCCGGCCCGCGGAGGCGGACTTCGACGGGTCGGGCGGCTCGCTGTCCGCACAGGCCCTCGCAGCCGCCGGCTGGACACCCGGCCGGGCGCTGACCGTGCAGGGAGCCCGGCTGACCTGGCCGAAGCGGAAGCCGGGCGAGGCCGACAACGTCCTGGCGGCCGGACAGGACGTGAAGGTGCAGGGGCGGGGCGACGCCCTCGCGTTCCTCGTGGCGGGCACGGACGGCTTCGCCGTCGGCGGCGCGGGAACGGTGTCGTACGCCGGCGGCGCCCGGTCGACCTACCACCTGACCGCCCCCGACTGGCGCACCGGCCCGCTCGCCACCAAGGCGGTGGCCCTGTCCCACATCAACACGCCGAACGGCCAACTCGCCGAGCGGGCGCGGCTGTACGTGATCACCGTGCCGATCCTCGCGGGGCGCGAGGTGGCGTCCGTACGGCTGCCGAAGGCGACCGGACTGCATGTGTTCGCGCTGGCGGTACGGGCCCCGGCCACCGGCTGGACGGGGAGTTGGGCGGCCGCGACGGGCGGCTATCCGACCGTGGGACCGTGGACCGACCGGACGCTGCGCCTGGTGGTGCACACCTCGGCGGGCGGGCCGCGGGTGCGGCTGCGGTTCGACAACACCTTCGCGGCGGCGCCGGTGCGGATCGGCAGGGCCACGGTGGCGGTGCAGGCGTCCGGCGCGGCGGCGAAGGGCACACCGGTCCGGGTGCTCTTCCGGGGTGCGGCGGGCGTCGAGATCCCGGCCGGGGCACAGGCGTACAGCGATCCGCTCGGGTTCCAGGTGCCCGCGGACAGCAATCTGCTGGTGAGCTTCCATCTGCCCGGGACCGTGCCGGCCGCGCCGGTGCACCGGCTGGCGCAGCAGCGGTCGTACGTGAGCGCACCGGGCGACCACACGGCGGACGTCTCCGCATCGGCCTACCCCACCGTCCTGACCAGTTGGTCGCTGCTGACCGGTGTCGACGTGAGCGGCGGGCCGGGGTCCGTGGTGCTGCTCGGAGACTCGATCACCGACGGCGAGAAGTCCACGACGGACGCCAACCGGCGGTGGCCGAATGTGCTGGCCACACGGCTGCTGAACCAGAATGTGGTCCCGCGCTACGGGGTGCTCAACCAGGGAATCTCCGGCAACCGTGTGGTCTCCGACCGGTATCCCGGTGACGGGGTCTCCACGGACACGGCCGGGGTCAGCGCCTTGTACCGGTTCGACCGGGATGTGCTGGCCCAGACGTCGGCGCGTACGGCGGTGGTGTTCGAGGGCATCAACGACGTGCGCTGGGGCACGACCGCGGAGCAGGTCATCGCCGAGCTGCGCGCGATCGCGGACCGGGGGCATGCCCGGGGCCTGCGGATGCTGGCCGCGACGATCCTGCCGTGCGAGGGAGAGGTGCGGTGCACGGCCGCCGTCGACGCCGAACGGGTCGAGGTGAACCAGTGGATCCGCTCCGGCGCCGTGTTCGACGGTGTGCTCGACTTCGACGCGGTGGCACGGGACCCCGCACGGCCGTCCCGGCTGCTGCCCGCGTACGACAGCGGGGACTACCTGCATCCCGGGGACGCGGGGCTCGCCGCGCTGGCCCGGTCGGTGGATCTGCGGGCGCTGGTGCGGTGAGGTCATACGGCGTCACGGTGGCCGTTCGGGGGCTCTGCCCCGGAACCCCCATATCGGCCTGAACGGCCTCGTCCGCAACCGCCGGACAGGCTGAAGAGCGCCGCCCTACACGTCGAGATCCACCACAACCGGCGCGTGGTCCGAGGCGCCCTTGCCCTTGCGCTCCTCGCGGTCCACGTACGAGTCGGTGACCGCCTTGGCGAACGGCTCGTTGCCGTACACCAGGTCGATGCGCATGCCCCGGTTCTTGGGGAAGCAGAGCTGGCGGTAGTCCCAGTACGTGTACGGGTGGTCGTACTTGAGGGGGCGCGGGACCACGTCGGACAGGCCGGACTCGCGCAGGGAGGCGAGGGCGGCGCGCTCGGCGGGGGTGACGTGGGTGAGGCCCTCGAAGGCGGCCACGTCGTAGACGTCGTCGTCCGTCGGCGCCACGTTGTAGTCGCCCATCACCGCGAACGGGCGGCTGCCGCCCGCGTCGCCGGCGACGGCCGCCTTGAGGGCCTCGAACCACTGGAGCTTGTAGGCGTAGTGGGGGTGGTCCACCTCACGGCCGTTCGGCACGTACACCGACCAGACGCGGATCGGGCCGCAGGTCGCGGAGATGGCGCGGGGCTCGACGACGTCGTCGAAGCCGGGGTCGCCGGGCAGGCCCTTGACGACGTCCTTGAGGCCTATGCGGGAGAGCACCGCCACGCCGTTCCACCGGCCGGTCGCGTTGACCGCCGCCTCGTAGCCGAGGTCGCGCAGCGGGTCGAACGGGAACTGGTCCTCGGCGACCTTGGCCTCCTGGAGGCACAGCACATCGGTGCCGCTGCTCTCCAGCCAGGCCAGGAGCCTCGGCAGGCGGGCGGTGATCGAGTTCACGTTCCAGGTCGCGATGCGCATGCCTGACAACCTACCGGGCGGGACTGACAACCCGACCCCGCCCGAGGTGGCCCCGCTCACACGTCCGCCGAGTCCCCCGGCGTCAGACGCAGGTGCTCCGCGCCGCCGAGGCCGCCGATCTGGCGGTCGTAGATCGGCCTGGCCAGGTCGGTGAGCAGGGCGTCGTGGATGTCGTAGGCGCGCTGCGGCTTGACCTCGCGGACGTAGTCGATGACCTCCGCGATCTTGTTCCAGGGGGCCATGACCGGCAGCATCAGCGTCTCCACCGGGCGGTCGGGAACGGTGAGGGCGTCGCCGGGGTGGAAGACCTTGCCGCCGTCGACGAGATAGCCGACGTTGGTGATGCGCGGGATGTCCGGGTGGATGACGGCGTGCAGTTCGCCGTGGACCTGGACGTCGAAGCCGGCGGCGGTGAAGGTGTCGCCGTGGCCGACGGTGTGCACACGGCCCGGGAACGCCGCCGCGATCTGCTCCGCGACGGAGCCGAGCGTCCAGATCCCGGCGGCCGGGTTGGCCTCCATGGCCGCCCGCAGCCGCCCCTCGTCGAAGTGATCGGGGTGCTCGTGCGTGACGAGGATCGCATCCGCGCCGAGCGCGGCGTCCTCCTCGCTGAATCCGCCGGGATCGAGAACCAGCGTCTGCCCGTTCTTCTCGAGCCGGACGCAGGCGTGCGACTTCTTCGTGAGCTTCATGGCTCCATCCTGACGCGCGCCTGTTGCGGATGCCCGCACCCGCGAAGGCCGACCACCGCGGGTCCTCACTCCTGCGGAGTGGTCTCTTCCCTGATGACCTGCTGGGCGACCTTGAAGGCGGTGTTCGCCGCCGGCACACCGCAGTAGACGGCCGCCTGCAGCAGCACTTCCTTGATCTCGTCCGGCGTGAGGCCGTTGCGCAGGGCGGCGCGGGTGTGGAAGGCGAGTTCGTCCATGTGGCCGCCCGCGACCAGGGCGGTGAGGGTGACACAGCTGCGGGAGCGCCGGTCGAGCCCGGGTCTGTCCCAGATCTCACCCCAGGCGTACCGCGTGATGAACTCCTGGAAGTCCCCCGAGAACTCGTCCGCCTGAGCCAGCGCCCGGTCGACATGCGCGTCACCGAGCACCTCACGACGGACCTTGATCCCCGCGTCGTACGGGTCCGGCCGTCCCGTCGTCTGCGGTACCACGACGGCCGGGGCTATCTCGGCGACGGGCGCGGGTTGTGCGGGCGGGGCGGCCAGGACCGGCTTGACGGGGGCGGCGACGATGGCCATCTGGCCGGTCGTGGAGTCGTAGGCGGGCTGCCAGGCGGTGGAGAAGTGCCGGACCAGCAGGTCGGTCACGGCGGCGGGCTGCTCGACCGGCACGAGGTGGGAGGCGCCGGGCACGACGGCGAGGCGGGCGTCCGGTATGCCGGCGACCAGAGTGCGGGCCTCTGCGGGGCCGGTGACCTGGTCGTCCGAGCCGACGAGGACGAGCGTGGGCACCGCGACGCCGCCGAGCTGCGACCGTACGTCGAAGGAGGCGAGCGCCTCGCAGGCGGCGATGTAGCAGCCGGGGTCGGTGGTGCGCACCATCTGCACGGCCCACTCCGTGATGGCGGGCTGCGCGGCGGCGAAACCGGAGGTGAACCAGCGGTCGGGCGAGGTGCGGGCGATGGGGTCGAGGCCGTTCGTGCGCACGATCACGCCCCGCTGGCGGAACTCGTCCGCCGTGCCGAACCGGGGAGAGGCCGCGATCAGCGCGAGCGAGGCGATGCGCTCCGGGTGGCGCAGGGCGAGTTCGATGCCGAGTGCGCCGCCGAGGGCACAGCCCGCGTAACCGAAACGCTGCACGCCGAGTCCGTCGAGGGTGGCGAGCAGCCGGTCGGCGAGTTCGGCCACGGAGCCCGCCGGGTACGCGGGCGCGCCGCCGTGTCCCGGCAGGTCGAACCGGAACACCCGCCATTGCTGGGTCAGCTCGGGGACCTGCCGGTCCCACATGTGCCAGGTGGTGCCGAGCGAGGGGCCGAGGATGAGGACGGGGGCGTCTTCCGGGCCGTCGAAGCGGTACTGGAGGGCTGGGGTCTTCGTCTCACTCACTGCTCCACGCTAACCGCCCTTTCCGAGCGCCGGGCCCCTGGGCCCCAGGTCCTCACACCTGACTCCCTCACATCAGCGAAGAACTCTCACACGGCCTTCACGGGATGCCGGTCCAAAACGGGTCAGTCTTCCGCCGAGGCACCGAGACCCGTCAGGGCGCCGACCGGGTCGAGGTCGGGGGTGCCACGGGGCCACCAGTCGTCGTGTCCCGGCTCCGATTCGTACGGGTACCACAGGCCGTCCCGGCCGAGGCGGAGCTGGACATGGCCGCGGGGGTGGGTGAGGTGGTTGCGCCACGGGCGGAAGGCGGGGAGGTCGGCGGCGAGCAGGAGCGGGCGGGCGCGGTCGAAACGGCCGGCCGGCGGATCCCAGGGTTCCTCGAGCACGGAGAGCCCTTCGAGGCCGCCCTGACGCCAGGCGGCGACCGCGCGGGCCAGCGCGGCCGGGGTGCGGTCGGCGGCGGCGGACAGGGAGGAGTACAGGGCGCGGGTACCGGCGGTGAGGCCGGACCCGGGACGGGCGGCGGCGAGCCGGACCGCGTCCTGCCACAGCGTCAGTTCGGCCACCGGATCGCGGCCGGTACCGAGGAGGGCGTGTGCCCGGGCGGCCGCGTCGGTCGCCAGCTGGTCCAGCGCGAACGGGTCCGGGCCGCCCGGGGCCGCCGGATAGACGGGCGGTTGCTCAGGGTGCGTGGGCACGGGCAACGGCGGGGGCAGCGGCGGGAGTTGGCGGCTCGGGGCCAGGGCATCGGTGGCCCGTACGCCCGCCGGTGGGGCCGGTTCCTTCTCCTGTGCGGCGCGGGCCGCGCGGGCGGCGTTGCGGCGGGACAGGGCGTCGAGCAGGGCGCGTTCGCCCCGGCCGCGCAGCAGGAGCAGTACGAAGGGGTCGGCGTCCAGCAGGCGTGCGGTCTGGTAGCAGAGGGCGGCGGCGTGTTTGCAGGGGTGGCCGCGGTCGGGGCAACTGCAATGGGGGTCGAGGTCACCGGGCCCCGGCAACAGCGGCACCTCGCAGTCGGCGAGGGACTGGGGCATCTCCTTGTCCAGCAACGCCGCGATGTGCCCCGGCCGTTCGGCCACGGCGTCCAGGAACCGCGCCCAGTCGGCTTCCTCCAGCGTCCGCAGCCTCACCTGCACGCGGTACGGCCGCGGACGGCTGCCTCGCACATACGCCAGTACGAGCCCCGGCGTCACGGTGATGGCATCGACGTGGCCCTCCTGGGCGTAACCGCGGCCGCGGGCCAGCCGCTTGGTGTCGAGCGCGCCTTCCTCCAGGGCGGTCACCCAGGCGTTGCCCCACCAGGTCTCGGCAAAACGGGCGTCGTCCGCCGGGCGGGACGCGAAGGCGGGGAACGTGCGCCGGAGTTCACCGTCCCGGCCGGGGGCGGCCATGGAGCGGGGGACTTGAGGGGTGGCCGCAACGGGGGCGGCGGCGGGTCCAGGCGCGGTGCCGTTGTCGGGGTCGGGGTCGGGGTCGGCCGGTGAGGGATCGCTGCCGGAGCGGGCCACGGGCGGTTCGGGTGAGTCCCCCTCCGGGTGAGCTGGGCCTGGCGGGGTCGAAGGGGAGGCCGAGATGCGGTTCGCGGGCATCTTCCGCCGCTGTGCCGTCGGATCCGGCATCGCGCCCACGCCCGAGCCGTCCTCGTCGGGCGAGTCCGCGGGCGGCATCTGGAAGGCACCCGCGAGCCAGCGCCGTACCTCACGGGCACGTTGATTCTCGGTCCCGCCGGCCGGGCTCCGTCGGCCCTCGGCGCCGGTGGGTGCGGATCGTCGCGATCGACGCGGGCCCTGGGCCGCCCGGTCGGCTTCCTCCGACTGGGCCCGCCGCCTCTCCCCCAGCGCGGCGCGCAGCGCTGCCCGGGCGGCATCCGCCGGACGCGACCCCCCTGGCCCGGTCTCGATGCCGAGCACGCGCGATGCGGACTCCGACGCGGTTCGCGAGCGGTCCCCGTCCTCACCGGAGGCGAGGGGCGCGGCAGGTCGCGCCACGGGACCGTCACCGTCCGACGCCTCGGGAGCGTCCGCGGAGGCGTCCGGGACGTCCGACGCGTCCGGGACGTCGGAAGAGGACCCCACCTGGCTCGAGTTCGCCCCTGAGCCCCCCTCCCCCCGCCGTTCCCGCGCGGCCCGCAACGCCCGGCGCGCAAGGTCCGCGGGCCGGGGCACGGTCTCCTCGTCGCGAGGCAGCTCATCCGGTCGCCCCGGCTGCGCCTGCCGGGTCAACTCGTCCTGGCGGCTCAACTCGTCGTGCCGGCGCAACTCGTCCTGCCGTCGCGACTCATCCTGCCGACCCAACCCGTCCTGCCGTCGCGACTCGTCGTGCTGGCGCGACTCGCCGTGGCGGCACAACTCGTCCTGCCGACCCAACCCGTCCTGCCGACCCAACCCGTCCTGCCGTCGCGACTCGTCGTGCTGGCACGACTCGCCGTGGCGGCACAACTCGTCCTGCCGTCGCGACTCGTCCTGCCGACCCAACCCGTCCTGCCGACCCAACCCGTCCTGCCGACCCAACCCGTCCTGCCGGCTCAACTCGTCGTGCTGGCACGACTCGCCGTGGCGGCTCAACTCGTCCTGCTGGCTCAACTCATCCTGCCGACCCAACCCGTCCTGCCGGCTCAACTCGTCCCGCCGACCCAGCCCGTCCAGTCGGCGCGACGCATCCCGCCGACCCGGCCCGTCCTGGCGGCCCTGCTCGTTGCCCCCGCTCTCCACCCCCGTCATGACTCCCTCCGCAAGGACACGAGGTCGGACAGCTCGCGGGCCGTCAGTTCCGTGAGGGCCGATTCGCCGGTGCCGAGGATGGCGTCGGCCAGGGCGCGCTTGGATTCGAGCATCTCGGCGATGCGGTCCTCGACCGTGCCCTCGGTGATGAGGCGGTGGACCTGGACGGGCTGGGTCTGGCCGATGCGGTAGGCGCGGTCGGTGGCCTGTTCCTCGACGGCCGGGTTCCACCAGCGGTCGAAGTGGACGACGTGGCCCGCGCGGGTCAGGTTCAGGCCGGTGCCCGCCGCCTTCAGGGACAGGACCAGGACCGGCGTCTCGCCGCTCTGGAAGCGGTCGACCATGCGTTCACGGTCCGGGACCGGCGTGCCGCCGTGGAGCAGGTCCACCGGGACGGCCCGGGCGGCGAGGTGGGAGGCGATCAGGCGGGCCATCCCGACGTACTGCGTGAACACCAACGCCGAGCCGTCCTCGGCCAGCAGGGTGTCCAACAGTTCGTCCAGCAGCGTCAGCTTGCCGGAGCGTGCGGCCAGGCGGTCCCCCGTCGCCGCCTCGGCCTCCTTGAGGTAGAGGGCCGGGTGGTCGCAGATCTGCTTCAGGGACGTCAGCAGCTTCAGGACCAGGCCCTTGCGCGCCATGCCCTCCGCCGTCTCGATGACGTACATCGACTCACGCACCACCGCCTCGTACAGCGCCGCCTGTTCACGGGTGAGCGGGACCGGGTGGTCCGTCTCGGTCTTGGGCGGCAGCTCCGGGACGATCCCGGGGTCGGACTTCTTGCGGCGCAGCAGGAAGGGCCGGACCAGGCGGGCCAGCCGGTCCACGGCCTCCTCGTCCTCGCCGTTCTCCACCGCGCGGGCGTGCCGGGCACGGAAGGACTTCAGGGGACCGAGCAGGCCGGGAGTCGTCCAGTCGAGCAGGGCCCAGAGCTCGGAGAGGTTGTTCTCGACCGGTGTGCCGGTCAACGCCACGCGCGCGGGTGTCGGGATGGTGCGCAGGGCCCTCGCCGTGGCCGAGTAGGGGTTCTTCACATGCTGCGCCTCGTCGGCGACGACCATGCCCCAGGTCTGCTGGGCCAGCGTCGGCGCCGCCGACCGCATCGTGCCGTACGTCGTGAGGACGAAGCCGCCGTCCATGTCCGCCAGGGTGCGCTCCGGGCCGTGGAAGCGGCGCACGGGGACGCCCGGCGCGAAACGGGTGATCTCCCGTTGCCAGTTGCCCAGCAGCGAGGCCGGGCAGACGACGAGGGTCGGGGCCGTCCGCGCGCGTTTCAGATGCAGGGCGATGACCGTGATGGTCTTGCCGAGTCCCATGTCGTCGGCCAGGCAGCCGCCGAGTCCGAGGGACGTCATGAGGTCCAGCCAGGCCAGGCCCCGGAGTTGGTAGTCCCGCAGCGTCGCCCGCAGTCCCGGCGGCGGTTCGGCCGGGTGTACCCCCGACGTCAGTCGGTCGCGCAGGGCGGCCAGGGCGCCGACCGGTACCGCCTCGACCGTCTCGCCGTCGACCTCCGCGCTGCCGGTGAGGGCGACGGACAGCGCGTCGACGGGGTCGAGCAGGCCCAGTTCGCGCTTGCGGGCCTTGCGGACGAGGGCCGGGTCGACCAGCACCCAGCTGTCCCGCAGCCGGACGACCGGGCGGTGCGCCTCTGCGAGAGCGTCCATCTCGGCCTCGCTGAGCGGGTCGCCGCCGATCGCCAACTGCCAGCGGAACTGGAGGAGTTCCTCGCTCTCGAAGAACCCGGTGCCGTCGGTCGCCGAGCCCGGCGCGGGTCGTACGACCGCGGCGGCGCTCAGGTCCTGGGCCAGGTCCCGGGGCCAGTGCACCGCCACTCCGGCCGCCGCCAGGCGGGTCGTCGCCACGCCGAGCAGGTCGCCCAACTCCTCGTCGGACAGGGCCAGCACGTCGGGCACGTCCTGCTCGGACAGCCGGTCGAGCGGGGCCCACACCCGGGCCGCCCGCCGCACCGCAAGCGCCGCGTCCACGCGCGCACGTGGCCCGAAGGCGGCGTCCGCCTCCCCCGACCACAGGGCGGCCGCGTCGGCCACCAGGGTGGGGTCGGCGAGGCTGTGCACCTGGACGATCGCCGCACCCGCGCTCCGTACGCCGTCGTCCCGGTCGTCGAAGAGGTCGTACGCCGAGAGGTCCAGCCGCAGCGAGACCCGCACGCCCGCGTCCATGCCGGCGGCGACCTCGGCCGCCCAGTCGTGGGCGGCGGGCAGCCGCTGGGCCTCGCGCGCGGCGAAGGGCTTGCCCGAGGCGTGCGGCGCGGCGGGGGTGCGGGGCAGGGTGTCCGCGACGGCGTCGAGGAAGGCGCGCATCAGCGCCTCGGGTTCGGGCAGGCGCAGCGGACCAGGGCCGGGCAGCGGGACCGCGTGGCCCTCGGACGGCAGGGCTGCGGCGACCGCCCGCAGGTGCGCGATGTCGTCCGGGTCGAGAGGTCCGGCCCGCCAGGCGTCGTGACCGGTGGGCGTCAGGCCCGGCAGCAGCCGACCGCGCGCGGTGAGGCGCAGCGCGTGCAGCGCGGCCGCGCCCCAGCAGGCCGTGGCGGGGTGGGCGGCCGGGTCGCGCCGGGCCCGCACGAGCAGCGGCAGCGCCTCGCCGAGCGGCAAGGACAGGGCGGGGGTGGTCCTGCGGCGGATTCCGGTCCCATGGCGTCGTACGACGGTGAGCTCGGTGTCCTCGGCGGGCAGCGGGCCGCCGTCCGGATCCCAGAAGGCGATCCGCCCCTCGCGCGGCAGTTCCGCGGGGATGAAGACGGCCGCGAGGCGGACGGGGACGGCTCCGCCCGACCGCTCGGCCACCGTAATGTCGCCGCCGTGCGCGAGCCTGTCGCTCATACGTCCTGTCACCTCCCGCCCATGAGTCGGATCAGCCGTCTCCGACTCTACGGGCGGGGTCTGACAATCGGCCCCGGCGATCGGCCGGGGCGATCGGCCGGGGCGATCAGTTCGGGCGATCGGTCCGGGCCGCGACTTCATGGAGTCGTCGACGGGATCATCAAGGGGTGGTGCGCGAGACGACGTACACGAACGGATTGTCCGGGTCGGACATGTTCACGACGATGTCCTGCGTCGGTGCCGGGTTCTTCTGCTTGTGGACGAGGCCGTACCAGGGTCCGGGACGCTTGAAGTCCCAGCCGGTGATCTTCTGGTCGCGGGCGCTGATGGTGATGGCGTCCGGCTTGAGGTCGCCCCGGCTGACGCCCACGGTCTTCAGGAACCAGTCCAGGTTCCAGTCGGGCGTCTGGAACTGGACGTAGAGGCGGCTGGTCCGCCAGTTGTTCGTCTCGTAGTAGGCGACCTTGCCCGACGGGTCCGGCACCGGGATCTGGTAGAGCCGGCGCTGGACCTTCGACGGCCAGCCCTCGGTGAGGCCGGTCGCCGAGTACTTCTCCTCCTTGTCCTTGCCGCTGTCGCGGCTCTGGTTGGCGGAGATCATGAGGTAACCGGCCGGCACGCCGATGAGCAGCACGATGATGAGCAGGGTGAGTGCCCTGCGCCGGATCTTGTGGCGGCGGTCCTCGGTCGGCTGCTGCTCGTCCGGGGAGTCGGCCTGGCGGGGTACGGACATGGTCACGCCGACCCCTGCGACGCTCGGCGGGCCTCGGCGAACCGCGCATAGCGCTCGTACCGTTCGACCCGGCGGCGGTTGGCGCGCCGGAAGCGGCGGGCGACCAGGCGGGCCAGGTCGGCCGCGCCGACCATGCCGGCCTCGGGGCCGAGCTGGGCGCGGGTGATCCGGGCCTCGGGGCGGTAGCCGCGGCCGGTGAGGTGGCGCTTGAAGGCGTCCCGCGCGGGGCCGATCAGCAGGTCGTCCGCGGCCGACACACCGCCGCCGATCACGAAGCAGGAGGGGTCCAGGGCGGCCGCGAGGTTGGCGATGCCGACGCCGAGCCACTGGCCGATGTCCTGGAGCAGCTCGGTACACATGGCGTCGCCCTCGCGGGCCAGCTCGGTGATCATCGGGCCGGTGATGTCGCCGATGTTGCCCTTGACGTGCTCGATGATCCCGTACGCCACCGGCGAGTCGGCGGCGGCCAGCTCGCGCGCCTCCCTGACCAGTGCGTTGCCGGAGCTGTACTGCTCCCAGCAGCCGCGGTTGCCGCACGGGCAGCGGTGGCCGCCGGGCACGACCTGCATATGGCCGAACTCGCCGGCGACGCCGTACTTGCCGCGCTTGACCTGACCGTCCTCCAGGATCGCGCCGCCGATGCCGGTGCCCAGCGTGATCATGACGAGGTGGTCCTCGCCCCGGCCGGCGCCGAAGCGCCACTCGGCCCAGGCGGCGGCGTTGGCGTCGTTGTCGACCAGCACGGGGACGGCGAGCCGCCCGGCGAGGCGGTCCCTGAGGGGCTCGTTGCGCCAGGACAGGTGGGGTGCGAACAGGACGCGGTTGCGGTCGGCGTCGACCCAGCCGGCCGCGCCGATGCCGACGGCGTGCACGTCGTGCCGGTCGGACAGGTCAAGGACCAGTTCGACGATGGTGTCCTCGACGACCTTGGGGCTCTTGGACTTGTCCGGGGTCTCCGCGCGGAGCTTCTCCAGGATGTTCCCGTCGGCGTCCACGACGCCCGCCATCACCTTGGTGCCGCCGATGTCGATCCCGACAGTGGGCACGCGGGGTGCGGTCAGGTGCGAACGGCGCTCCCGCGAACCGGCCGTGCGGAGCACGGGGGCTCGCCGGGAGCCGATGGGGGCGGTGAAGTCGCGGTAGGTGCTCATCAGGCCCGATTCTGCCGCACGCTCACGCTGGGTGCCGAACGGGGCGACAAAGGGGGGCACACGTCACAGCAAATTGTCCGGACATTGCGACCAGTCCAGCCCTCGGCCACCCCCGCTCAGGACCGTACGACCGCGGCACTCACGGCCGGACGAGCAACTGGAACTCGAAGGAGTACCGGCTCGGGCGATAGGTGTGGGTGCCGTATTCGACCGCTCGGCCCGTGTCGTCGAAGGTCACGCGCTGCATGGTGAGCAACGGGGCGCCCTCCTCCTCGGCGAGCCGCTCGGCTTCGGCGCCGGTGGCGGCGCGCGCGCCGATGGTCTGGCGGGCGCTGTGCAGCGTGATGCCGGCGGCCCTCATCAGCCGGTACAGGCCGGTGGACTCCAGCTGTGCGGTGTCCAGGTCGATCAGGGCGGGCGGCAGGAAGTTGCACAGGTACGCCATCGGCTCGCCGTGTGCCAGCCGCAGCCGCTCGATCCGGTGCACGTCGCTGTCCTCGGCCACTCCGAGCGCCGCCGCGACCTCGGCGGACGCCGGGACGACGGTGTTGACGATCACCTTGGTCGCCGGGCGCTGGCCGGCCGACTCCAGGTCGTCATAGAGGCTGCTGAGCTCCAGCGGGCGCTTGACCTGGCTGTGCACGACCTGTGTGCCGACGCCCCGGCGGCGCACCAGCAGACCCTTGTCGACCAGCGACTGGATGGCCTGGCGGACGGTCGGCCGGGACAGGCCGAGGCGTGCGGCGAGTTCGATCTCATTGCCCAGCAGGCTGCCGGGCGTGAGCGCTCCGTGCTCGATCGCGGCCTCGAGCTGCTGGGACAGCTGGAAGTACAAAGGCACCGGACTGCTCCGGTCCACACTGAGCTCGAGTTCCACGGTCGGGTCCACTTCTGGTTTCGGCACGGGCCGAGCGTAGCTCTACGCGTTGTTGACGGGAAGTCGTGTAGTTCGATTGTCCGGACATACGCATTGACAGCCTACGCACCGAACCCCCACTTTGTTTCCATGCGCATCGGGGTCATCGGTACGGGCCGCATCGGCACCATTCACGCCAACACGCTCAGTCGTCACCGCGACGTCGGCTCCCTGATCCTCACGGACGCGGACGGCACGCGGGCGCAGGAGCTGGCGCGTCGGCTCGGCGAGACGGCGGCGCCGGGCGTGGACGAGATCTTCAGGTGGGGCGTGGACGCGGTGGTGATCACGACCGCGACCTCGGCCCACGCCGAACTGATCGGTCGGGCAGCACGGGCGGGCCTTCCGGTCTTCTGCGAGAAGCCCATCGCGCTCGATCTGCCGGGCACCCTGACCGCGATCGAGGAGGTGGAGACGGCCGGGACGGTTCTGCACATGGGCTTCCAGCGCCGCTTCGACGCCGGGTACGCGGGCGCACGCGAGGCGGTACGGTCCGGGCGGCTCGGGCGCCTGCACACCGTACGGGCGCTGACCAGTGACCAGGCGCCGCCGCCGGTCGCGTGGCTGCCGCTGTCCGGCGGGCTGTACCGGGACACGCTGATCCACGACTTCGACGTACTGCGCTGGGTGACCGGGCGCGAGATCGCCGACGTGTACGCGGCCGGCTCGGACGCCGGGCCGGTGATGTTCCGTGAGGCCGGCGACGTCGACACGGCCGCGGTGGTGCTCACCCTCGACGACGGCACGCTCGCCACCGCCACGGCGACCCGGCTGAACGGCGCCGGGTACGACGTGCGCATGGAGCTGGCCGGCGAGCTGGACCAGATCGTGGTCGGGCTGGACGACCGGACCCCGATCGCGTCCACCGAGCCGACCGGGCCGCCCGCCGCGGACAAGCCGTGGTCGGGGTTCCTGGAGCGGTTCGGACCCGCGTACGAGGCGGAGCTGAACGCGTTCGTGGACGTGGTGCGCGGGGAGCGGGCCAACCCCTGCGACGGGCGGGAGGCCCTGCAGGCGCTGCGGATCGCCGAGGCGTGCGAGCTGTCGAGACGCGAGCGAAGACCGGTCGCGCTCGGGGAGATTCCGGGCGGGACCCCGGCGACGGCCATGTGACCGGCCCCGGGCTCGCAAACCCTTCGCCGGCCCGCCCACTACCAGCGGACCGGCAGACTACGCATCCCCCGCATCAGCATCCCCGGCAGCCACTCCCCGGGCGGACCGTCGAGTGCCAGGCCGGGAGCGCGCTCCAGCAGGGTCCGGATCGCCGTGCGGGCCTCCAGGCGGGCCAGGGGGGCGCCCAGGCAGTAGTGGATGCCGTGGCCGAAGGCGACGTGGGCGCGGGCGTCGCGGCGGATGTCGAAGGTGTCGGGAGTGGCATAGCGACCCGCGTCCCGGTTGGCCGCGGTCAGGCCGACCATCACCGGATCGCCCTTCTCGATGTGGATGCCGGCGATCTCCAGCGGCTCGGTGGCATACCGGAACGTCGCCGTCTCCACCGGGCCCTCGTGGCGCAGCATCTCCTCGACAGCACCGTCGAGGAGAGTCATGTCGGCGCGCAGGGCCGCGAGTTGATCGGGGTGGGTGAGCAGCGCGTGCACACCGCTGGTGATCAGGTTGACGGTCGTCTCGTGGCCGGCAATCAGCAGGATGAAGGCCATCCCCCGCAGTTCGTCCGGGGAGAGCCGGTCGCCGTCCTCGGCCGTGGTGCGGATCAGGTCGCTCAGCAGGTCGCCGCTGTGTCCGGCGCACCTCTTGTCCTCGATCAGGTCGGTGAAGTACTCGCCGAGGCGGCCGAAGGCCTCGACCTCCTTGCCGGGGCTGGTGGGCGCGACCGACTCGGTCGACATCTCGCGGAACGCCACGCGGTCCATCTCGGGCACGCCGAGCAGTTCGCAGATGACGGTGAGCGGCAGCGGATAGGCGAGGGACTCCACGAGGTCGGCGCGGCCCCGGGGCAGCATGGCGTCGAGCAGTTCGTCGGTGATCTGCTGGATCCTCGGCCGCAGCTCCTCCACGCGGCGCATGGTGAACGCGCGCGAGATGAGGCTGCGCAGCCGGGTGTGCTGGGGCGGATCGGCGTCCAGCAGGTTCTTCCCGATCTTCTCCTCGTCGAGCGACTTCATGCCGATCTTGGCGCCGTCCTTGGACAGCCGCTCGTCGGCGAGCGCCGCGCGCGCCTCCTTGTGTCCGACGACGAGCCACACCTCTGACTGCCAGTCGGGCAGCCGGACCCGGTGGACCGGGCCCCGCTCACGCAGGCGGGCGTACACCGGATGCGGGTTCTCGCGAAACCGCGGTCCGAACTCCCCCAGATCGATCACTTCCGTCATGACAATCCCCCTCCCACACTTCGCCAACGCGTGGGAGCCCGCCCTAGTGCCCGTCGTCCTCGACTTCCTCCAGAAGTCCCGCGTCGTACGCCAACAGGGCGATCTGCACACGGTTGTTGAGGTCCAGTTTGGCCAGGACGCGGGAGACATGGGTCTTGACGGTGGCGACGCTCATGAAGAGCTCCGCGGCGATGTCGGCGTTGGACAGCCCCCGGCCCACCGCGACGGCGACCTCGCGCTCGCGGTCGTTGAGGCCGGTGAGCCGCTCACGCGCGCGTGAGCGGCGGGTGTCGGCGGCGGTGCCGGCCGCGTGGGCCATCAACTGGCGTGTGACGGTGGGCGACAGGACCGGATCGCCGGCCGCGACCCGGCGCACCGCGTCGACGATCTCGGCGGGCGGCGTGTCCTTGAGCACGAAACCGGCGGCGCCCGCGCGCAGGGCGCGCAGCACCTGATCGTCGGCGTGGAAGGTGGTCAGCAGCACCACCTGCGGCGCGTCCTTCCTGCTGCGCAGCCGCTCCGTGGCGGTGAGTCCGTCGACCGACGGCATCCGGATGTCCATCAGGACCACGTCCGGCCGGGAGCGGTCGACCAGTGCCTCGACCTCGGAGCCGTCGGCCGCCTCACCGACGATCTCGATGTCGTCGGCGCCGCCCAGCATGAAGGACAGCCCGGCCCTGACCAACGGGTCGTCGTCGACGAGGAGGAGTCTGATCGCAGTCATGTGCCTTACGTAATCACGGTTGTACGGCGTGGAGGGGCCGGACGGCGTGCGGTTCCCGCCAGGAACACGGCACACGTGCGTGGCGCGCGGGCACCTCACGCGCGCGTGCACCCCTTGCTGCCCCGCTCACAACGGCGCACACCGGGGCGGCCGTTGAGCACCAGGCCCGGATACCGCCGGCCCTCACCCCCACGGCAGCCGGGCCCGCACCTCGAACCCGCCGTCCGCGGTGGGCCCGTGCTCCAGCCGGCCACCCGTCAGCGTGGCTCGTTCCGTCAGTCCGATCAGGCCCTGTCCGGAGCCGGGTACGTGCGGCACCTCACCTTCGGGCGCCGGGTTGCGCACCGAAACGGAGAGGCCCTCGCCGGGTGCGCCGGTCACCGTCACCGTCACCTCCGTGCCGGGGGCGTGCTTGCGGGCGTTGGTCAGGCCTTCCTGGGCGATGCGGTAGGCGGTGCGGCCGACGGAGGAGGGAACGGCTGCGGGATCGGTGACCCGCTGGTCGAGGGTGACCTTCATGCCGGCCTCGCGGGACTCGGTGGCCAGCGCCTCCAGCGCCGCGAGGGTCGGCTGCGGCCGGCCGGAGTCGTCGGGCTCGGCGGCCCGCAGCACGCCGATGATCTCCCGCAGGTCCTGCAAGGCCTCGTGGGCGCTCTCCCGGATGACGCCCGCCGCCCGCGCGATCTCCTCGCGGGGCGCGTCGGGCCGGAACTCCAGGGCACCCGCGTGCACGCTGAGCAGCGTCAGCCGGTGCGCGAGGACGTCGTGCATCTCCCGGGCGATGGCCTCGCGGGCCAGCCGCTGCGCCTGCTCGGCCCGCAGCCGCGCCTCGTTCTCGGCGCGCCGGGCCCGGTCGCGCAGGCTCAGCAGGAGCTGGCGCTTGGACCGCGCGAGCATGCCCCAGCCGACCACCGCGCCGGTCAGCAACGACGCCAGAGCGACGGACCAGGGGTACGACAGGTCGGGCTCGGGGCGGAACAGGAAGTACACCGGGTTCAGCACCACGTAGGTCCCGGCCACCCAGGCCACATACCGGAAGGGCCGGTGCACGGCGAGCGTGAACAGGGCGACCAGGCTGGCGCCGCCCGCGGTGCTCGACAGGAGGGCGGCGGGGACCATCACGGCTGCGAACCCGACCGGCCAGCGGCGGCGCAGCCACACCGCGGCGCAGGAGAGCGCGCCGACCAGCTGGTCGAAGACGGCGTACCCGGCGGGCAGGTTCTCGTCCTTCATCGTGTCCGCGGCCACCAGACCGATGATCACGGCAAGCAGGAAGCAGGAGAAGTCGACCAACCAGTCCCGCGCGGTGCGCCGGGGCCGCCCGGGACGCTCGGGGTCGGGGTCGAACTCCTTGATCAGGGCGGAGGGCAGCAGCCAGCGCCGCCCCGCGAATGCCTGGGGTGCGGGCACCTGCTTGTCACCACTCACGGTCGACAAATCTACGCAGTGCCGGGTCCCGGCGCGCCCCCGTGGGCGGGAGCGACGACCAAAGTCGCGGCATCGACGACCTTGGTTGCGGCGGTCCGTCCGGAACGGGGACTTCCGTCGGCCATGGCTCGCCCCGCGGCCGATTGGCGTGGGGGGTCCGCGGGGCGAGAGTCATGGCATGAAGCAGTTGCTGGAGTTCCTGGGAGTCATCGCCCTGGCGCAGGGCGTCATGGGCCTGCTGAACGAGTTCACCGACTGGGACTGGGGTCTCGTACACGGGCTCGACTTCCTCGACGGCTTCGAGATCTACGCGAGCGTCGCCCTGCTCGTGCTGGCGGTCGCGCTGTTCGCGGCCGCCGAGAGCCGGAAGTCCGGATGAACGCGGACCGGACCTCCGGCCGGTGGCACCGTTCCTCGGCGCCGGCTGTGACCGTGGGGGGTCAGCAGCCGTAGTTGATCAGGGCGAACGACTCGTAGTGGTCGGCCGTGTAGTAGTCCTCCTGGTTCTCCTCACCGGTGACGATCCGGCGGGCTCCGCGGTTGGAGGACCCGGGCGTGATGACCGTGTACTCGTGGTAGTAGCCGGTCGACTGGCTCGGCAGGATGCCTTCCCGGTTCTGGAAGACGGTGCCGTCCTGGTCGTACGGGAAGGGGCCACCCTGCTCGATCAGGTCGAGCGTGTCGTGCGCCTGCGACGGCAGGTTGTTGTAGCAGATGCTGCCGACCGCGGCGGCCGCCGGCGTGGCAGTGACGGTGCCGCCGACGAGAAGGGCCGACAGGACGGCGGCCGCGGCGCCGATGCGAGTGATTCGTGGGGGGAATCTCATGGCTTCATGATGACGCGCGTAGACAGTGGCATGTCAATGTCAAGGCGGAGATTTTCCCGGCAAGTCCGATGAGTTTTCGGGAAGTTAACGTGCGCCCCGGTGTCCTCACCCGATCTCCACGAGGAGGTCGGGTGAGGACACCGCAGGCGGCTGATCAGGCCTCCTCGGGGAGTCCGAACGTGCCGTACTCGGGCCGACCGGCCAGGTCGTAGGAGTTGATGGCGACACCGGTGCTCGTGACACTGCCGCCGCTGTGCTTGAACGCGGTGGGCACGGCGCCCTCCGTGAACAGGCGGTGGCCCGTGCCGAGCACGACCGGGAAGGTCAGCAGGTGGAGGGTGTCGACGAGGCCGAGGGCCAGCAGCGACCTGACGAGGGCGCCGCTGCCGTGGACCTGCACCTCGCCGTCGACGCGCTCCTTGACGGCGGTGACCTCCTTGGCGAGGTCTCCGGTCAGCACGGTGGTGCCGGCCCACCCGGGGTCGGTCAGCGTGGCGGACGGGACGTACTTCGGCAGGGCGTTCAGCTTGGACGAGACCGGGTCGGCCGGGTCGGTCACCTTCGGCCAGAACGCGGCGAAGATGTCGTACGTGCGGCGTCCGAGGAGGAAGGCGGCCGGGCGGTCGAAGACGCCGTTCATGAACTCGCCGAAGTCGTCGTCGGCGTACGGAAAGCTCCAGCCGCCGTGCTCGAAGCCGCCGCGGGTGTCCTCCTCCGGGCCGCCGGGCGCCTGGTAGACGCCGTCGAGCGTGACGAAGAGGGTGGAAACGAGCTTGCCCATGAGGAGTGCCTCTTTTCCGGTTTCCGGTTTTCCGGGGCGCGATCTGGTTCCGGTCTGCCGGGGCGAGATCTGCTGTCATCACCTCAGACCCCGCCGGCACCCGCAACTCATCGCCGGACCGTGTTCCGCCGAGCCTTGCCCCCCGGCACCTCGGTGTCCGTTCGCCGCCAGCACTTCGGCCCGTGCGGCGCTGGGATGGACTCATGACAACCACGCATGCACCCCTGACAACCACTTACGAAACCCTGCACGGCAAGGTCGCCCTGGTCACCGGCGCCGGCCGGGGCATCGGCGCCGCCACGGCGCTGCGGCTCGCCCGGGACGGCGCGGACGTCGCCGTGACCTACGTGAATGGCAAGGAGGCCGCAGAGGAGGTCGTACGGGCCGTCGAGGCGCTGGGACGGCGGGCCGTGGCCCTGCGGGCGGACTCCGCGGACGCGGCCGAGGCGGCGGGCGCCGTGGAGCGCACCGTGGAGGAGCTCGGCGGCCTGGACGTGCTGGTGAACAACGCCGGCGTCGGCGTCCTGGGTCCGCTGGAGGGCCTGTCGCTCGCGGACGTGGACCGGGTCCTCGCGGTGAACGTCCGGGGCGTCTTCCTGACCTCCCAGGCGGCGGCCGCCCGGATGGGTGCCGGGGGCCGGATCATCACGATCGGCTCCTGCATGGTCCAGCGGGTGCCGGGCCCCGGCGGGACGCTCTACGCGACCAGCAAGTCGGCACTGATCGGCCTGACGAAGGCCCTGGCACGCGAGCTGGGCCCGCGCGGCATCACGGCGAACGTCATCCACCCGGGTCCCATCGACACCGACATGAACCCGGCCGACGGCCCCTACGCATCCGACCAGGCGGCGCTGACCGCCCTGGGCCGCTTCGGCACGGCCGACGAGGTGGCGTCGATGGTCGCGTACCTGGCGGGGGCGGACTACGTGACGGGTACGGAGTTCGCGGTGGACGGCGGCCACGCGGCCTGAATCGTGTCCGCAAAGTCCCGGCGTTCGCCCGGAGGGCGGGCCCGCGGCGTCTGGTGCGGCGAGAGCGCGTGCCAGGCGTCGCGTGCCAGGCGGGACTTTGCGGACACGGCCGCGCTCCTGCGGTGGGCCCGGCCTCCCCGGGCCGGACCCACGACCGCGCTCGGGCTCTGGCGCACCGGTGTCGGAGTTCCGGTGCGCCGGCGGCGTCAGCCGCCCAGCTCCTGGTGCCGGGCGGCCAGGCCTGCCGTGCCCTGCTCCGTCAGCGAGCCGTGCAGCCGCAGTCGGGAGATGCCGCCGTCCGGGAATATGTCCACGCGCGCGTGCGTGCCCACGGCGGGGTTCGGCAGGACGAAACGGTGGTTCGTGTCGGGCTGGAGGCGGGTGCGCGGCAGGATCTCCGTCCACGCACCGTCCTCGCCGTCCTTCACCGAGACCGAGGCCCAGCCGGCGCTGTTGCCCTTCAGGTACGCCGTGTCTATCTCGATCGCGCGGATCTGGGACTGGGCGACGAGGCGGTAGCGGATCCAGTCGTTGCCCTGGTCGCGGCGGCGGCGCGTCTCCCAGCCGTCGTCCATCTTGCGGGAGCGGCCCGGCTGGATGGTGTTCGTGGCGGGCGAGTAGAAGAGGTTGGAGGCGTCCTCGACCTGGCCGCCGTTCTCCAGGGCGACGACGTCGAGGGTGCCGAGCACCTCCAGCCACTGCGGATCCGGCGCCACCTCGCCGTACACGCGCAGGCGCGCGATGCCGCCGTCGGGGTGCTGGTTGACGCGCAGGTGGGTGAAGCGCTGCTCGACGTCGATGGCGAAACCGTTCGCCGCATGCCCGCCCACCGGCGTGCGCGGCACCAGCGTCGTCCACTTCACGTCGTCCGCCAGCAGTTCCTGCGGCGACGGCGAACCCGGCACCGAGGTGGCCTCGATGGACACCGCCTGCGGATAGTTGCCGCGGAAGTGGGCCGTGTCGACGACGATCCCGCGGATCACGCCGGGCGCGCCGAGGCGCACCAGCGCCCAGTCGTGGTCCTCGGCCGTCGGCCACGGGTGCTCGGCGGAGGCACCGCGCCGCCGCCGGGTCTCCCAGCCGTCCATGATCTTGCCCTTGTGCCCGAAGTGCTCGGGGTCGAACTCGGCCCGCTCGGGCAGCAGAAGGTTCTCGCGCTGGGCGAAGAACTCGTCGTTGGCGGCGATGACACCGGCGCCCAGCCCTCGGTCGGCGAGGTTGGCGTACTGGGTGAACGGGAAGTCGGCGGTGCGGTGGTCGGCGTAGGGGTCGCCGCCGCCGTAGGGATTCGCGTCGCCGGTGAAGCTGGCCAAACCGGATTGATGCTGCGCCGTCACGGTGATCAGTTCTGCCTTTCGAGGTCGATGGGTGGAATTCAGCTGGTCCGGGTGAGCAGTCGCCCCTTCGGGTCGGTGAACTCGCCGTCCGCGACGATGCGTTCGCCGCGCAGCCAGGTGGACTTCACGACGCCGTACAGGGTCTTGCCCGCGTACGCCGTCACGCGGTTGCGGTGCTGGAGGGCGGCCGGGTCGACGGTGAACGTCTCGTCGGGCGCGAGGACGGCGAAGTCGGCGTCACGGCCCGCCTCGATGGCGCCCTTGCGGTCGTCGAGTCCGACGAGCTCCGCCGTCCGCGAGGACATCCAGCGGACCACGTCCTCCAGGCCGTGCCCGCGCCCGCGCGCCTCGGTCCATACGGCCGCCAGGCTCAGCTGGAGTCCGGAGATGCCGCCCCAGGCCGTCGCGAAGTCGTCGGTCTTCAGGTCGGCCGTGGACGGGGAGTGGTCGGTCACGATGCAGTCGATCGTGCCGTCGGCCAGCGCCTGCCACAGCAGGTCCTGGTTGGCGGACTCGCGGATCGGCGGGCAGCACTTGAACTCGCTGGCGCCGTCCGGGACTTCCTCGGCGGTGAGGGTCAGGTAGTGGGGGCAGGTCTCGACGGTGATCCGGACTCCGTCCGCCTTCGCCTCCGTGATCAGCGGCAGGGCGTCGCTGGAGGACAGGTGCAGGACGTGCACGCGTGCGCGCAGGGCCTTCGCCTCACGGATGAGCTGGGTGATGGCCGTGTCCTCCGCGTCCCGGGGACGGGAGGCCAGGAAGTCGGCGTACTTGGGTCCCGGCTGCTGCGGGGCGGAGGCGAGCAGGTGCGGGTCCTCGGCGTGCACGATGAGCAGACCGTCGAACGAGGCGATCTCCGCCATGGAACGGGCCAGCGGGTCCCGCTCGAGGTGCGGGAACTCGTCCACGCCGGACGGCGACAGGAAGGCCTTGAAGCCGAAGACGCCTGCCTCGTGCAGCGGGCGCAGGTCCTTGACGTTGTCGGGCAGCGCGCCGCCCCAGAAGCCGACGTCGATGTGCGCCTTGTCGGCGGCGACCTTCTGCTTGACGCGGAGGTGGTCGACCGTCGTCGTCGGCGGGAGGGAGTTGAGCGGCATGTCGACGAGCGTGGTGATACCGCCGGCCGCCGCGGCGCGCGTGGCGGTCCAGAAGCCCTCCCACTCGGTGCGGCCCGGGTCGTTGACGTGCACGTGCGTGTCGACCAGGCCGGGCAGCAGGACGTCGTCGCCGAGGTCCTCCAGGCGGGCACCGGACGGGACTTCGGCGTCGTACCCGAGTACGGCCGTGATCTTGCCGGCGGAGACCAGGACCGAGGCGGCCCGTGTCCCCTCCGGGGTGATGACGCGCGTCGAGCGCAGCACCAGTTCAGCGTCGGACACCCGGACCCCTCTCTGCCGCCGTTCACTTCCGCGTAACGGAATTCAACTTTCTGTTGAAGGAGTCTCCGCTCCCGTTCCCGCGCCGTCAAGGGCACACTTCTCCACAGTGCACCCGCCCGCCACTCTCTGGACGTTTCCACAAAGCGGAATTACAATTCCGCCAAGCAGAACGTAGCTACGTACAAGCAGGGAGTCAACCGACCGACGGGTAGGCTTCTGAGCTCCTACCGGTCCCGAAAGGAACGCCGTGCCGACGTCCAGCGCCAGCACCACCGACTCCGCCAGGTCCAGCTCCAATGGTGGCGTCCAGTCCCTCGAGCGCGCCTTCGACCTGCTGGAACGGATGGCGGACGCGGGCGGCGAGGTCGGCCTGAGCGAGTTGTCCGCGAGCAGCGGGCTGCCGCTGCCCACCATCCACCGCCTCATGCGGACGCTCGTGGTGTGCGGTTACGTACGCCAGCAGCCCAACCGCCGCTACGCCCTCGGCCCGCGGCTGATCCGCCTCGGCGAGTCCGCGTCCCGGCTGCTGGGCACCTGGGCCCGCCCGTACCTGGCCCGGCTGGTCGAGGAGACCGGCGAGACGGCGAACATGGCGCTGCTCGACGGCGACGAGATCGTGTACGTCGCCCAGGTGCCGTCCAAGCACTCGATGCGCATGTTCACCGAGGTCGGCCGGCGCGTGCTGCCGCACTCCACCGGTGTCGGCAAGGCGCTGCTCGCCTCCTTCCCGCCGGAGGAGGTGCGGGCCCTGCTGTCCCGCACCGGCATGCCGGCCGCCACGGAGAAGACGATCACCACGCCTGACGGCTTCCTCGCGGCGCTGGAGGAGGTGCGGCGCAACGGCTACGCGATCGACGACAACGAGCAGGAAGTCGGGGTCCGCTGCCTCGCCGTCACCGTCCCCGACTCCCCCACGGCAGCGGCCATCTCGATCTCCGGCCCGGCAGGACGGGTGACCGAGGCGGCGACGGACAAGATCGTGCCGATGCTGCAGCAGGTGGCCGTCGAGTTGTCGGAGGCCCTGGCCAGCTCGGCACCGACCGCCTAGACCTCAACGACGCGGCGGGTCCCCGAACAACTCCACCGCGTCCCGTACGGCCGAAAGCCCCCGGGACAAGGCGCTCACCGAGCCGATCGCGCCCGCGATCAGCAGTAACGACCGGCGCAGGCGCGGGACTTCGGGGGCTCCCTCGATCGTCATCGCGGCCAGCGCGGCAAGTTCGTCCTCGGCGATTCCCCGGTCGGGGAACTCGCCGGGGTGCGCGGCGAGTTCGCGGCGCAGACGGGACACGGCCGTCCGCAGTCCCGCCACCCTCAGGTCCTCGTCGCTGCCCGTCACCGACCTCTGCCCCAAGCTCCGCAACAAAGCTCCCCCTCGCACGCCGTTGTGCGCCAGTAGTCACGCATCCCCCGTCGAGCGCCCCTGACGGTGGTCGGGCGCCGGGGACGCGGGTCAGTAAACGCCACCGCTGCCGGGCACGCCACCATACGGACCGAAATTCAGCCCAACGGCACCGGCCGCGCCCGCAGGCGTCAGGTATGCAGGACGCATGACTGACAAAGAAGCCCCCCTGGTCGCGGGTCTGCTGCTCGCCGCCGGGGGCGGACGGCGGCTCGGCGGACGCCCCAAGGCCCTGCTCCGGCACCGTGGCCGACCGCTCGTCGAGTACGCGGTCGGAGTGCTGCGCGCGGCCGGGTGCGCCCGCGTGCACGTGGTCCTGGGCGCACAGGCCGCCGCCGTACGGGAGCAGGCGGAACTCGGTGACTGCGTCCTGGTGGAGAACCCGGACTGGGCCGACGGGATGGGCTCCTCCCTGCGCGCCGGGCTCGACTCGCTCGCCGGCACGGGCGCGCGGGCGGCGCTGGTGTCGCTCGTCGACCAGCCCGGCATCGGCCCGCAGGCGGTCGCGCGCGTGCTCGCCGCCTTCCAGGACGAGGCATCGCTCGTCTCGGCCGCCTACGACGGTGTGCGCGGGCATCCGGTGCTCTTCGGCGCCGCCCATTGGGCGGGCATCGCCGCGACTGCGACCGGCGATCGAGGGGCACGCGCCTATCTGAAGGCGCACGAGGCCGCGATCGGGCTCGTCGAGTGCGGGGACGTGGCCCGGCCGTACGACATCGACACGGAGGCCGATCTCACCCACCTTGAGTGAAGGCGGTGGCACCCAGAGCCACCTTGCCTCGACTCAGAGAATCTCGACGTCAACAAACCATTGAACTTCCACCATGAGGAAACTAGTATCCACTGTTCAGAAGCGCCCGGCTGCTCCACGGGCGCTCCCAGCCGTATCCGGGAAGACTGGCACCCGGTGCCAAAGCTCGTCCGTAGTTCGCTGAAGGAAGTGACAGCTCATGTCCGCACCAGCGCCGTCCCCGCTGGCCATCGTCGACGCCGAGCCCCTGCCCCGGCAGGAGGAGGTCCTCACCGAGCCGGCCCTCGCCTTCGTGGCCGAGCTGCACCGCCGGTTCACGCCCCGGCGTGACGAACTCCTCGCCCGCCGTGCGCAGCGCCGCGCCGAGATCGCCCGCACCTCCACACTCGACTTCCTCCCGGAGACCGCCGCCATCCGCGCGGACGACTCCTGGAAGGTGGGCCCGTGCCCGCCCGCGCTGCAGGACCGCCGGGTCGAGATCACCGGCCCCACCGACCGCAAGATGACCATCAACGCCCTCAACTCGGGTGCCCGTGTCTGGCTGGCCGACTTCGAGGACGCCTCCGCGCCGACCTGGGAGAACGTCGTCCTCGGCCAGGTCAACCTGATCGACGCGTACACCCGGAACATCGACTTCACCGACCCGAAGTCCGGCAAGTCGTACGCCCTGCGCGCCGGCGACGAGCTCGCCACCGTCGTCATGCGCCCGCGCGGCTGGCACCTGAGCGAGCGTCACCTCCAGATCGACGGTGAGCCGGTCCCCGGCGCCCTCGTCGACTTCGGCCTGTACTTCTTCCACAACGCCCAGCGTCTGCTCGACCTCGGCAAGGGCCCGTACTTCTACCTCCCGAAGACGGAGTCGCACCTGGAGGCCCGCCTCTGGAACGAGGTCTTCGTCTTCGCGCAGGACTACGTCGGCATCCCGCAGGGCACCGTCCGCGCGACCGTCCTGATCGAGACGATCACGGCGGCGTACGAGATGGAGGAGATCCTCTACGAACTGCGCGACCACGCCTCCGGGTTGAACGCCGGCCGCTGGGACTACCTGTTCTCCATCGTCAAGAACTTCCGTGACGGCGGGTCCAGGTTCGTCCTCCCGGACCGCAACGCGGTCACGATGACGGCCCCGTTCATGCGCGCGTACACCGAACTCCTCGTCCGCACCTGCCACAAGCGCGGTGCGCACGCGATCGGCGGCATGGCGGCCTTCATCCCGTCCCGCCGGGACGCCGAGGTCAACAAGGTGGCCTTCGAGAAGGTCCGCGCCGACAAGGACCGCGAGGCCGGCGACGGCTTCGACGGCTCCTGGGTCGCCCACCCCGACCTGGTCCCGATCGCCATGGAGTCCTTCGACAAGGTCCTCGGCGACAAGCCCAACCAGAAGGACCGGCTGCGCGAGGACGTCTCCGTGCAGGCGGCCGACCTGATCGCCATCGACTCCCTGGACGCCAAGCCGACGTACCCGGGCCTGGTCAACGCCGTCCAGGTCGGCATCCGCTACATCGAGGCGTGGCTGCGCGGCCTCGGCGCGGTCGCCATCTTCAACCTCATGGAGGACGCGGCCACCGCCGAGATCTCCCGCTCCCAGATCTGGCAGTGGATCAACGCGGGCGTCGAGTTCGAGAACGGCGAGCACGCCACCCCCGAGCTGGCCCGCAAGGTCGCCGCCGAGGAACTGGCGAACATCCGCGCCGAGATCGGCGAGGAGGCCTTCGCGGCCGGTCACTGGCAGCAGGCCCACGACCTGCTCCTGGAGGTCTCCCTCGACGAGGACTACGCGGACTTCCTGACGCTGCCCGCGTACGAGCAGCTCAAGGGCTGACCTACTCCTGTGACGCCTTGTCCGAGTGGCCCAGGGACTTTCCCGGGGCCACTCGGTCGCGTACGGCCTGCTTGACCGCCGTCGGCTCGGGGAAGCCCTGCTCGCGGCGGTCCCAGACGACTTCGCCGTCGACGCGGACGACGAAGATCCCGCCCATGCCCGGCTTCAGCGCCAGTTCGTCCAGCTCCGCCTCGAAGGTGGTGAGCAGTTCCTGCGCCAGCCAGGCCGCCCGGGGCAGCCACCTGCACTGGGTGCAGTACTCGATCTCTACACGGCCACTCATCCGAGGTGCACCGACCAATCCTGTTCCGCGGCCGGTTTGCCGTGCAGGTCGGGCACCTGCTTCAGCCACTTCGGCCGGCCTTCCTGTGACTTCGCCGCTCGTTGGGCCTGCTCGGCGGCGAGTTCCTCCCGGGTGGGGAAGTCGGTGGGGAGCCAGGCGGAGGACGCCCGCACGCGCGCGTGGAGGTGGCCGACGTAGGCCTCGCGGAGCGCGTCGGGCGTCTCGAAGCCGGGCTCGTCCGCGAGCCAGGCGTCCGGCACCTCGGCCACGATCCCGCGCAGCAGTTCCTCGCTCACCTTGGGCGCCAGCTCCGCGTCCGCGGCGCGCACGTCGGGGGCGTAGTGGCCGAGGGCGTGGTGGCGGAAGTCGTAGGACTTCCCCGGGTCCGAGCCGTCCCAGCGGTGGTGGAAGACCAGGGCCGCTCCGTGGTCGATCAGCCACAGGCGCGGCGGGACGGTGCCGAAGGTGGGCCAGATCATCAGGTTCGAGCTGTGCACCGTACGGTCGACGTTCGTGGTCAGGGCGTCCAGCCAGACGATCCGGCCCGCCTCCAGCGGGTCGACGGGGAACGTCTTCGCGACCTCCGGGGTGAAGTCCCGGGCACCCGGCAGAAAGTCCATGCCGAGGTTGACCCCCGCGCTGGCGGCGTGCAGGTCCCGCACCTCCTGGTGCGGCTCGCCGTCCGCGACGGCGGGGTCGAAGTGGACCAGGACCAGCTCGGGGAAGCGCAGCCCCAGGGCGCGGGCCAGCTCGCCGACGATCACCTCGGCGACCAGCGCCTTGCGCCCCTGCGCGGATCCGGTGAACTTCACGACGTACGTGCCGAGGTCGTCGGCCTCGACGACTCCGGGCACGGAGCCGCCGGACCGCAGCGGGGTCACGTATCGAACAGCAGTCACGTCGCGCAGCACACCCGCCAGGGTAAGTCAGCGCTCATCCGGCCAGCGGGTTCGGGAGGGGCAGATAGCGGGCGTCGGCGCCGTCCGCGCCCGTCCAGCGCAGCAGCAGGTTCGTCTTGCCGGGGAGCGTGGGTGCGGTGAGCAGGCCGGCGATCTCGGGAAGGTCGTGGCGGGCCAGTTCGCGGCGTACGGCGGGCCAGGGGTCGAGGCCCGGGTGACGCTCGGCGAGGGCCGCGGCGACCTCGCAGAGGTGGTTCACGACGAGCGTGTACACCAGCCGCTCCCAGCCGGCCGCACGGGACACGTCCGGCAGCAGCTTCACGCCCTCGGCGTCCCGGAACAGGGCCTGCACCGGAACGCCGTCGCCGTCGACGGCGACGAGCGTGTTCTGCAGGTGGGCCTCCAGGACGACGCCGTGGTCGGCGAAGGCCTCGAGGGCGGGCGGTACGACCGCGCACAGGTACGCCTCCCACCAGGCCGGGTCGCCGAGCGGGCCGCCTTCGACGCCCTCCACCAGGCCCGCGGCGAGAAACGGAGTGGCACCGGGCAGCAGGTGGCCGTGGAAGCCGTCGCGCACCAGGACCGCCAGTTCCTCGTACGCGAAGTCGGCGGTGCGGTAGCCGCGGTCGGAGAGCCAGGCCGCGGGGCTCGTCGCGAACGCACGGGACGCCGCCGTATCGGTCCGGCGGAGATTCAGCAGGTCGTGGCGCCACAGCCGACGGATGTCGTTGGTGATGCGGACGTCGAGGCTGAACTTGAGGAAGAAGTCGCCCGCGGAGACGGACCCGGGGGCGCCCCCGGGGACGTACAGCGTGCGGATCGCGGCCGTCGGCCACGCCTCGGAGCCGGTCGTGCCGAGCCGGATCAGCCGCCCGTCGGCGAAGGCGCCCTCGAGGTCCCGGCCGACCAGGTCCAGCTGCCACGGATGCGCGGGCAGCAGCCGGTACCCGGGAGGCGCCTCGCCGAAGGCGTCCAGGGCCGAGGTGTCGCCCTCCTCGACGACGGCGTCCTCGCGCAGGCCGAGCAGCGTCAGCGGGAAGCGGGCGTGCGCCTCGGGGGCGTACGGCAGCCAGGCCGCGGCCGGTCCGCCGCCCCGCGCCTTGGGGGCGGGGTGGTAGGGGTGGCCGGTGAGGAGGCACTGCTCGGAGCGCAGGTAGGGGTCCGCCGGCGGCGTCGCACGCGCGCGTGCGGTGAGCAGCGCGGCCACCGTGTCCCGGCTGTCGATCATCTCGGCGGGCAGTTCGTCGTTGGACAGGCCGGTGTGGCGGCGCAGCTCGTCGGCGACGAGCTTGACGAGCTCGGTGTGCCCGATGCGCTGCCAGGCCCCGTCCGCACGCACCTCGGGCTCGGCGGGCCGCCGTTCGCCGAGCACCCGCAGCAGGCGGCCCGTGCCGTGCAGCCGGTACACGCGCCGCTCGCCCGGGCCTGGTACGGGCTCGGCCACCTCCCGGAGCAAGCAGTTCAGCAAGGGCGCGACCGCGTGGGCGTCGGCGGCGGCGGACTGGGGGTTGGGGTGCACTCGCTCCACTCGTTCTCCACGGTCCGTTCAGGACGCGATCCACGGCCCGTTCAGGTCTGTCCCTACGGTCCGTTCCGGTGGGAAGACGATCAGTATGTCTGTCGTCGGCACCTGGTCCGACGTCCTACTCGTACCCGAGGAGCCCGCCCGTGCACCCTCTCCCCAGCGCCGAGGCCGAGGTCGGCGCCGATCTGGCCGACGTACGCCCCGAACTCGCGTCGCGGTACGCCGCCGAGCTGCCCGGGGCCCGGGCGGCCGTGCTGACCCGGCTGTGGCGTGCCCTCGCGCACGAACCCCTGCCCTGGGTCGCCGGCCGCGAGACCGGCCGGGAGGGCCTCACCCTGCGCCTTTCGGACGGGAGCAGGCTGCACGGCCCGCGTGCCGACCCGTACGCCACCACCGCGTACGTCACCGCCGTCCGGCTCGACGGGGCATCGTACGACGATCCGGCCCGGCTGCTGACCGATCTCTCCGTACCGCATGGCACGTCCTTCGCCGCCGAACTCGGCCACAGCGTTGCCTCGTTGGCGCTGGCGCGGGCCGGGCAGGGCGGTCGCCGGAAGGAGTGGCCGGTGGCCGACTGGGAGTGGGAGCAGCGGGTGGCCGACGGGCATCCGTTCCACCCCAACTGCCGTTCCCGGCCCGGCTTCTCGGTCTCGGAGCAGCTGGCGTACGGGCCCGAGCACCGGCCGGTGGTGACGCTGGGGCTGGTGCCGGTGCGGGCGTCGGAGTGCCTGGCGACGGGCCGGTGGCCGGAGCGGATGCGGGACGGGGAGAAGCTGCTGATCCCGGTGCATCCGTGGCAGGCCGAGCATGTGCTCAAGCGCCCCTACGACCCCTACGGCGACGGGATCGCCGCGCACCCGCTGATGTCCCTGCGCACCCTCGCCCTCCCCGGCGGACCGCATGTGAAGACCGCGCTCAGCGCACGCCTCACGTCCTCGGTGCGGGACATCTCGGTGTACTCCATCGGCATGTCGGCCACGCTGTCGGACTTCGCGGCGGAGCCGGCGGCACGCCTGGACGGGCTGCTCCACGTGACCCGCACACTGGGGGCCGTCACAGCCAACTCCCCGGACCTGGCCGCGGTGTTGCGGGAGTCGCCGCAGGAGTACGCGAGGTCCGGCGAGCGGGTCGTACCGGTGGCCGCGCTGGCCACCACCGAGCTGCCCCGATCGCCCACGTGGCTGGCCGAGTTCACGCGTCTCGCCCTCACCGTGGGGCTGCGGCTGCTGGAGCTGGGGGTCGCGCTGGAGGCGCACGGGCAGAACCTGCTGGTGGTGCTGTCCGCGAGCGGCTCCCCGGTGCGGCTGGTCTACCGCGACCTCGCCGACATCCGCGTCAGCCCGGCCCGGCTGGCCCGGCACGGCATCCCGCTGCCCGAGTTGTCCGGCCGGATCGTCACGGACGACGTGCCGACCCTGCGCCGCAAGCTGTTCGGCTCGCTGGTGGCCGGGGCACTGGCGGGTACGGCGGGCTCGGGCGCGGCGTTGCGCGGGGCGCTGGAGGCGGTCGTACGCGATCTGCCGGACACCGCGGACCTCACAGCGCTGCGCCGGGAGCCGCTGCCGACGAAGGCGCTGACGCTGATGCGGCTGTCGCCCGGGACGCCGGGGGACCAGTGGGCGGAGCTGCCCAATCCGCTGGTCACCGAGGTGTTCTGACCTCGTTTTGAAGCGGGACACCTCTGATCAATAAGATCCGCCGATGATCACAAGAACACGGCTGGCGACCGGGGTTTGCGCCCTGCTCGCCGCGCTCGCGGCCGGGATGGCGTTCCCGGCCGGGGCGGTCGCCGATGAGACCAGCGCGTTGGCGCCCAAGGTCGATCTCGTCCTCGACGTGAGCGGCTCGATGCGGGCCAGGGACATCGACGGCCAGTCCCGGATGGCCGCGGCGAAGCAGGCCTTCAACGAGGTGCTGGACGCGACGCCCGAAGAGGTCCAGCTCGGCATCCGCACGCTCGGCGCCAACTACCCGGGCGACGACCGCAAGACGGGCTGCAAGGACACCGCGCGGCTCTACCCGGTCGGCCCGCTGGACCGCACCGAGGCCAAGACGGCGGTGGCGACCCTCACGCCGACCGGCTGGACGCCCATCGGTCCCGCGCTGCTCAAGGCCGCCGACGACCTCGACGGCGGCGAGGGCTCCAAGCGGATCGTGCTGATCAGCGACGGCGAGGACACCTGCGCCCCGCTCGACCCGTGCGAGGTGGCCCGGGAGATCGCCGCCAAGGGCATCGGCCTGACCATCGACACGCTCGGCCTGGTCCCGAACACCAAGATGCGGCAGCAGCTCAGCTGCATCGCCGAGGCGACCGGCGGGACGTTCACCTCGGTCGAGCACACCGAGGAACTCACCGACAAGGTCAATCAGTTGGTGGACCGCGCGGCCGATCCCGTGGTGACGCCGGTCGCGACGACGGGCGCGGACCGGTGCGCGAAGGCGCCCACGCTGAAGTCCGGCCTGTACACCGATCGCGAGGAGTTCGGGCAGCAGCGCTGGTACCGGGTGGACGTCGAGCCCGGCCAGGAGCTGCGCGCGTCGGTGAGCGTGTCGGCCGACCGGGCGGTGAACCCCTCGTACGGAGTGCTGCTGCGGGCGGTGACCGAGCGCGGGCGGGAGGTCGTACGCGGCGAGTCGGCGGGCAACGGCCGTACGGATGTCATGTCGACCGGCCTGCGCTACCCGAAGGCCGAGGCCGACGACGAGGACACCGCGACCGCCGAGACGGTATGCCTCCAGGTCACCCACTCCTTCTCGGCCGGTTCCGGCGTGCAGACCACGCCCGGGCTGCCGCTGGAGCTGACGATCGACGTCGTGGACGGGCCGTCGCAGTCGAGCGACGTGGCCTCCTTCGGCCTCGGGCGCGGCTGGTGGCTGCTCGGCGCGCTGATCCTCGCAGGCTTCCTCGCCGGTCTCGTCTGGGGCTGGCTGTCGCGCTGGCGGGTCGCGGTCTGGAGGACCAACTGATGCGGATCACAAGCGTGTTGAGCGCTGCCCTGCTCATACTCGGGCTGGCGGCCACCCCTGCGGTGGCCGACACCTCTCCCTCGCCCAGCGCTTCAGAAGACGGCGGCGCGCCGACCCTGGCCGGCACCTCCTTCCGTACGGCGACCGAGATCGCGCAGGGGCAGACGGCCACCGCGAGCGCTTCCACGGGCGACTACCTGTACTGGTCGTTCCCCGCGGACGCTGGCCTGCGCCCCACCGTCCGGGCGACGGTGAAGTTGCCCGACACGCACGCCGCCGAGACCTGGCAGATCGACGTGTACGACGGTCTGCGCCGCCGTCAGGCCTGCCAGTACGGAGCACAGACGCGCACCGCGGCGGCGAACGCGGGCACGGTCGAGCTGACCTGCGTCCTGCGCACCGTCCGCGGCTGGTCGGAGCCCTGGGCGAATGACCCGCTGCCGGGCACGTACTACATCCGTCTGACGGTCGTGGACGTGCCCACCTCCGACCTCGGTCTGCCGGTCGGCGCCGAGGTCCGGGTCGACTCCAAGGACATCGGCGGTTCGGCCGCGGTCGACGGGAAGCTGGCGGAGCCGCTGGTGCCCGGAGTCGCCGTCAAGTCCCAGGCCGACGAGGAGGGTTCGTCCGCCTCGGCCGTGCTGTCCAGCATCGAGCCCGAGGACGGCTGGGCCTCCGGCTGGTGGTCCGATCGCTGGGTGTGGACGGTGATCGGCGGCGCGCTGGCCGCGCTCGCGGGCGTCGCCGGGTACGCGCTGACGCGCGGGCCGGGACGACCGTCACGGGTGCCGCCGGGCGCCTGACAGCTCGTCACGCCGACCGACAAGGCCCGCCGTACGCGACCCGTACGGCGGGCCTTGTGCCGGTCAGACGTCGAGCAGGGTCTTGGCCAGGGTTCCGTCCCCGCTCACCTCGATACGGCCGTCCCGTACGGCGTCAGCCACGCTCAGCTCCCCTCGCGCGAGGGCCTCGCACGTCCCGGGGTCCAGGACCAGCCGCGCGTCGGGTTCACCGGGGGCGGGCCCGTCCCCGTAGACCGGCCCGTCCTCGGCGCCGGCGTGCAGGTGGAAGTCCCCCTCCTCCAGGCGGACTTCGACGAGCCCTTCGCCCTCCAGGGATCGCAGCAGAGGCAGCGCGAACCAGTGCGCGCGCACGGCGTCGGTGGGGCGGCGCTCGCCGAGTTCGGGCTGCCCCCACTCCCCCAGCGCCTGGAGTACGGGCAGCAACTCCCGCCCTCGTGAGGTGAGTTCGTACACGTACGCCGCTCCCGGCGGGGGCAGCTTGCGCCGCGTGCTGATGCCGTCCCGTTCCATGTCCTTCAGCCGCGAGGCGAGCACGTCCGTGCTGACGCCCGGCAGGTCGGCGTGCAGGTCGGTGTAGCGCCGCGGGCCGGCCAGCAGCTCCCGGACGATCAGCAGGGTCCAGCGGTCGCCGACGACGTCGAGCGCGCGGGCGGCGGAACAGTACTGGTCGTAGCTTCGGCGAGGTGACATGCGACGCAGTCTAGACATGTTGTTGGACTTTCCAAGCTCGAACTTGGTAAAACCAAGCAACACACGAAACCGGAGGGGCGAGCGCGCATGGAGTTCCGGCAGTCGAGCAAGCTGAGCGAGGTCTGTTACGAGATCCGCGGCCCGGTGATCGAGCATGCGAACGCGCTGGAGGAGGCGGGCCACAGCGTGCTGCGCCTGAACACCGGCAACCCCGCGCTCTTCGGCTTCGAGGCGCCGGAGGAGATCCTCCAGGACATGATCCGGATGCTCCCCCAGGCGCACGGCTACACCGACTCGCGCGGCATCCTCTCCGCCCGCCGGGCCGTGGCCCAGCGCTACCAGACGCTCGGCCTGGAGGTCGGCGTCGACGACGTCTTCCTCGGCAACGGCGTGTCCGAGCTGGTCTCCATGGCCGTACAGGCACTGCTCGAGGACGGCGACGAGATCCTCATCCCCGCCCCGGACTTCCCCCTCTGGACGGCGGTGACGACCCTCGCCGGCGGCAAGGCCGTGCACTACCTGTGCGACGAGCAGGCCGACTGGTACCCGGACCTGGACGACATGGCGTCGAAGATCACGGACCGCACACGCGCCGTGGTCATCATCAACCCGAACAACCCGACCGGCGCGGTGTACCCCAAGGAGATCCTCGAGGGCATCCTCGACCTCGCCCGGCGCCACGGCCTGATGGTCTTCGCCGACGAGATCTACGACCAGATCCTCTACGACGACGCCGTGCACCACTCGGTCGCGACCCTCGCCCCCGACCTGGTGGTCCTCACCTTCTGCGGCCTGTCCAAGACGTACCGGGTGGCGGGATTCCGCTCCGGCTGGCTCGTCGTCACCGGCCCGAGGCAGCATGCGAAGGACTATCTGGAGGGCCTGACGATGCTGGCCTCCATGCGGCTGTGCGCCAACGCACCCGCCCAGTACGCCATCCAGGCCGCGCTCGGTGGCCGCCAGTCCATTCGCGAACTGACCGGGGCGGGCGGGCGGCTGTACGAACAGCGCAACGTGGCCTGGGAGAAGCTCAACGAGATCCCCGGTGTGTCGTGCGTGAAACCGAAAGGCTCGCTGTACGCGTTCCCGCGCCTCGACCCCAAGGTCTACAAGATCCATGACGACGAGAAGTTCGTCCTGGACCTGCTCCTGCGGGAGAAGATCCAGGTCGTGCAGGGCACGGGCTTCAACTGGCCGACACCCGATCACTTCCGGATCCTGACCCTGCCGTACGCGGACGACCTGGAGGCGGCGATCGGACGGATCGGGCGATTCCTGAGCGGGTATCGGCAGACCTGAGCGTCCGGGGTGGGTAGAACCCGGGCATGAGTACCCGCCCTCTGCTGCTCCTCGACGTGGACGGCCCTCTCAACCCGTTCCGCGCCCCGTACCTCCGCCATCGCGGCTACGTGACGTGCCGGTTGCACCCCGCCAACTGGTCCGCCCGGCAGCGGCCGGGGTCCCGGCGGCTGCGCCGGGGCTTGAAGGTACGCCTGCATCCGGGGCACGGAGAGCGGCTGCTGGCGCTGCCGTACGACCTGGTGTGGGCCACCACCTGGCAGCACCAGGCCAACGAGATGGTCGGGCCGGTGATCGGGCTGCCGGGTGATCTGCCGGTCATCGAGTGGCCCGAGCTGTTCGGCACGGATCCGGACGGGCTGTACTGGAAGACCCGGCACGTGGTCGCGTGGGCGGCGGGGCGGCCCTTCGTCTGGGTCGACGACATGATCACCGACCTGGACGTACGGCATGTGGCGGCCCACCATGGCGCTGCCGCCCTGCTCGTGCCGGTCGACGCGCGCAAGGGGCTGCGCGAGGGGGACTTCGCGGAGTTGGAGCGGTGGGCTCGTAGCCTGTGATCCATGAGTGATCTCTTTCTCGTCCGGCACGGCGAGACCGCCTGGTCGCTGTCCGGGCGGCACACGGGCTCGACGGACGTACCGCTCACCGAGCACGGGCGGGAGGAGGCACGGCGGCTGGTGCCGATGATCCGCTCGCATCGGATCGGGGCGGCGTTCGTCAGCCCGTCGCAACGGGCGCGGGAGACCGCCGAGCTGATCGGACTGCACGACGTGCGGGTCGACGCCGATCTGAGGGAGTGGGACTACGGCGGCTACGAGGGCATCACGACCGTCGAGATCCAGCGCGAGCGGCCGGGGTGGTTCCTGTTCACGGACGGGGTCGCACCGGGGCCTCCCGACCATCCCGGGGAGAGTCCGGAGCAGGTCGGGGAGCGCGCCGACCGGATGCTGGCCAAGGTGGACGCCGCCTTCGCCAACACCGAGGGGTGCGTGGTGCTCGTGGCGCACGGTCACTTCCTGCGGGTGCTCACGGCGCGGCGGCTCGGGCTACCGGCGGCGGACGGGGCGCTGTTCCAGCTGGCGACGGGGACGCTGTCCCGACTGGGTACGGAGCACGGTCGGCCCGTGATCGCCGGGTGGAATGTCAGACCCGGGTCGTAGCCTTCCCAGCAGATGGGCCGACTGCCCGGCCGGCGGGCGGGGCAGTCGGCCCGAGCGCCCGGGGAGGAGCACGCCGTGACCAGACCGCCGACCGCCGCCCAGCGGCGTGTCATCGACGCCGCCGATCCCGCCACCGGGCGGCTGAGGGGTACGGAGACCCAGCTCACGGCGCTGGTGAAGCGGGGGCTCGCCTTCCGGCACCCGCGGCCGCCGCACGATCACTTTCTGACGCCGGCGGGGCATCGGATACGGGAGGCCGAGCCGGCACCGCCCGCACCGACCGAGGACACCGCGGCCAGAGGTGTGTTCGCCGCGCGGACCGGCGGTGAGGAGGACGCCCCGCGCTCGGGCCCGGCGCGGCTGCGCGAGGTGCGCGGGGCCTGGCAGGGTCTGCTGGAGCTGCGCCGGATGACCAGCCCGGACGGGGCTGTGGACCGGCCGTGCGGCTGGGAGCGCACGCATCTGGTGCAGGCCGCCGCGCTCGCGCTGGAGGCGGCCGGCCACCCTCCGGCCGGGCCGGACTCCTCGGACGGGTACCGGGTGCGGGCGACCCCGCAGCCGGAGGCCGTCGCGGTGCACGAGAGCGACGGCGCGCGGCTGCGGGCCTGCGCGGCCACACTGGATGAGGCGGGCTGGCAGGTCGGCGAGCACACCGAGCCGCGCACGAGGGCGCGCTATCTGCTTGCGTCCCCACGACGGGCATGACGTGCGTGCCAAGATCGGTGCACTGGGCACCGAAGGCGAGAAGGGGAAGCAGTGAGCGAGCAGTTTTCCGTCCGGGTCACCGTCCGCGGCTACGAGACCGACACTCAGGGGCACGTCAACCAGAGCGTGTACATCAACTACGCCGAGCACGCGCGCTGGTCGCTGCTCCAGGCCGCGGGCATCACCCAGACGGGACTGATAGGCAAGGGCGTGGGTCCCGTCGCGCTGGAGACGACCATCCGCTACAAACGCGAGCTCCTCGCGGGTGACGAGGTGGACATCACCTGCGCCTTCGAGTGGTCGGACGGCCGGACGTTCAGCGTCCTGCAGACCATCAGCAAGGCCGACGGCACCGTGGCGGCCGAACTCAGGGGCGTCGGCGGGCTGCTGGACCTGAAGGAACGCAAGCTGGTGGCGAACCCGCAGGACTACTTCAAGGAACTGTCCACGGACCCGAGCCTGTTCGGGCTGTAGTCAGACCTGCTCCTTGTCGTGCTCGGCGTCGTAGGTGGCACGCGACTCGGCGATGTAGACCCTGTTCCGCTCGGCCCAGTCGGTCAGGCGCTGCAGGGTCTCGTGCAACTCCCGTGCCACCGGCGTCAGTGCGTACTCCACCTTCGGCGGCACCGTCGGATGGACGGTGCGGGTGACGAGACCGTCGCGCTCCAGATTGCGCAGGGTGAGGGTCAGCATCCGGCGGCTGATGCCCTCGATGCTGCGCTCCAACTCGGTGAAGCGAATGGGTCCGTGCGCGGCGGCGACGAGGATCTGGACGCTCCACTTCCCGGAGACCCTGTCAAGAACTTCGCGGACCGGGCACGCGTGCGCGTTCACTGCCTGGACGGTTACACCGGTGTTCCTCCGGGACATGGAACTGCCTCCTTATGCCGCTCTCCAATGGTCACTCACGATGTACCCCGTTACAAGTCGTGCACCATTGGAGAATCCGGAGGCAGGACCGTCATGACGGCCATCGTCGAATCCCCGACGCGGACACCACACCGAACGTACTCCCGCTGGGCGTCCCTCGTCGTCCTGTGCGCGGGGACGCTGATGACGATCCTGGACGGCAACATCGTCACGGTCGCCATGCCCGCCATCCAGAGCGACCTCGGCTTCTCGGGGCCGGGCCTCGCCTGGGTCGTCAACGCCTATCTGATCCCCTTCGGCGGGTTGCTGCTGCTGGCGGGCCGGCTCGGCGACCTGGTCGGCCGCAAGCGGATGTTCACCGCGGGGCTCGCCGTGTTCACCGCAGCCTCCGTGCTGTGCGGGGTGGCGACCGAGCAGGGTGTGCTGATCGCGGCGCGCGCCCTGCAGGGCGTGGGCGGGGCGATGACCTCGGCCGTGGTGCTCGGCATGCTGGTGGCGCTGTTCCCCGAGCCACGTGAACAGGCCCGCGCCATCGCGGTGTTCAGCGCGGTCGGCGCGGCGGGCGGGGCGCTCGGCACGTTCCTCGGCGGGGCGCTGACCGAGACCCTGAACTGGCACTGGATCTTCCTGATCAACCTGCCGATCGGGATCGTGGCGTGGCTCGCGGCGCTACGGGTGCTGGAGCCGGACCGCGGCGCCGGCCTCGGCAAGGGCGCCGACTACCCGGGCGCGGCGCTGGTCACCGGCGCGCTGATGCTCACGGTGTACGTCATCGTCGGCGCCGGGGAGCGCGACCTCACCGCCACTCTGCTCCTGGCCGCGCTGGCCCTCGCCCTGTTCGTGGCGTTCACGCTCCGCCAGGCGCGAGCGGCGCGTCCGCTGCTGCGGCTGCGCCTGTTCGGCTCCCGGCTGCTGAGCGGCGCGAACGCCGTGCAGATCGCGATGATCGCGACGATGTACGGCTTCCAGTTCATCGGCGCGCTGTATCTCCAACGCGTCCTGGGATACGGCGAGTTGCTCACCGGCACGGCATTCCTGCCGGCGCCGGTCGCGATCGGCGTGCTGATGCTGGGCCTGTCGGCACGCACCGTCGGCCGATACGGGGAGTACCGGGTCCTGCTGGCGGGGCTGGTCCTCATCGTCGCGGGCATGGCGCTGCTGAGCCGCGCGCCGGTCGACGGCTCGTACCTCACCGACGTGCTCCCGCCACTGCTTCTGCTCGCCACCGGCTTCGCCGCGGCGATGCCGGCGCTGACCGGGCTCGCGATGTCGGGGGCCCGGGACGAGGACGCGGGGCTGGCGTCCGGGCTCTTCAACACCACGCAGGTGGTGGGTGGTTCGCTGGGCCTGGCGGTGCTCTCGGTCCTGGCCGCGAGCCGCACCGACGGCCTGCGCGAGCGCGGTACGGAACTGGTGGCCGCCACGGCAGCGGGTTATCAACTGGCTTTCCAGGTAGGGACGTTGATCGCCGTGGGCGCGTTGACGCTCGCGGCACTGGCGCTGCGCTCGCGACAGAACTGAGCACAACCATTCGCATACCCCGCGGGTCACATCATGCAGGAGCAACCAACTCCAATGGTTACCAGGGGGAAATATGCGATTCACCCGTTCCGTCCTGTCCGGCGCCGCGGTGGCGGCCCTGATGGTGGGGAGCACGGCCGCCCTGGCCGCGCCCGCCTCCGCGGCGCCCAACACCACCCCGCAGAAGGTCTGCGGCAGCGCCTACAAGACCGTGAACTCGGCGCCCGTCGGCTCGCTGGGCACCGTCTATCTGACGTACAACGCCTCCAACGGCGAGAACTGCGTCGTGACCATCCGCAAGAACCCGGGCGCCGCCCAGCACATGTCCGCGTGGATCTACGTCCCCGACACCGAGGAGTTCCACGAGGACAACGGCAGCTTCACGTCGTACGCAGGACCGACCTACGTCACCGGCAAGGGCCACTGCGTCGACTGGGGCGGGCACATCAAGAACGTGTACGTGCAGGTGACCGGCTCCAACTGCGGTTCCCTGAAGGAGAACCGGGTGACCTTCACCCGCTGATCCGGCCCCACAGGGACACCGCTCGCCCCGGCAGGACTCCCGGAGTTCTGCCGGGGCGGGCGCGTGTCGCCGCGGGGGCTAGGCCGCGTTCTTCCAGACCGTCATGTCCAGGCTCAGCGAGGCGAGCTCCGGCAGCGCCGTCGACTTGGTCTGGATCACGAGCAGCGCGATGTCCCCGGAGGAGTGCTTGACGCAGATCTCGCTGCCGGCCGCCACCGAGGCCAGCGTCCAGCGGTGGCGATCGGCACCACCGAGCAGGAGACGGCACTCGTCGAGGGTCGTCCCCGTGCCGCCGAACATCTGGAGGAACACGCTGGTGTCGCTCTCGATCGCGCAGCCGACGTCCTTGCAGTCGAGGCGGATGTCGCCCTTGAGGTCCTCGCGCCAGAGCGGCTTCTTGAAGCTCAGTGACGTCTCGGCGGTCAGCAGCACGGGGGCTTGGGTGAGGACTTGCGGTGACGCGGACGCGGTCGGGGAGACCTTCGACGCCTCCGGTGTCCGGTCACCGGTTCCCGACGCCTCGGCGCCGCCCTCCGCCGTCGGCGCGGAGGCCGACGACGACGCCCCCCGCTCCGAACCGGACGACCGTGCGGGGTCCTCGGGGCCGGACGCCGAAGTGGCGCCGGCGACCCAGTTGCCGAACCTGTCCGCCGCGTCCGAGACCAGCCAGGCATAACCCGTCAGCACCAGAGCCCCGGCCGTCACCGCCGCGGTCGTGATCAGCGCGGCACGCCGTCTGCGTGCCCGCCGCCCGTCGGGCTCCGCCGGCTGCGGCTGTGGCTGTGGCTCCGTGACGACCAACGGCCGTGTGTGCAGCACCCGGGTGGGATCGGGCACCGGGGACGGAACCGTCACCTCCAGCCCCATGGTGTCCTGCCAGACGGTCGGTCCCGCGCCCGCTTCGGCGTCGGCCCCGAGCCGCCGCCGGCACCACTCGATGATCTCCGCCGGGGTCGCGCGCTCCTCCGGGGGCGCGGCCAGGCACCGGGCGAACAGGGGACGGAGTTGCTCGGGCAGCGCGGACAGGTCGGGTTCGTCGTGCACGATCCGGTACAGCACGCCGGGCGCGGAACCCTCCCCGTAGAGCGGCCGGCCCAGCACCGCGAACGCCGCCGTCTGGCCCAGCGCGAAGACATCCGTCGCCGCCGTGACCTCGCCTCCGGACGCCTGCTCGGGAGCCATGAAGTGGGGTGTGCCGACGGTGGAGCCCGCGGCTGTGTGGGAGCTGAGGTCGGCGGCCAGCGAGATGCCGAAGTCGATCACCCGGGGCCCGTCGGCGGCCAGCAGCACATTCGACGGCTTCAGGTCCCGGTGCACGATTCCCGCACCATGGATGGCCTGCAGCGCCTCGGCCACCCCCGCCATCAGCCACAGCACCGCGGGCACCGGCAGCGGGCCACGCCGGGCGACGGCTTCCGTCAGGGAGGGCCCGGGCACATACAGCGTGGCCAGCCAGGGCGGTACGCCGTCCGCGTCGGCGTCGATCAGCTCGGCGGTGTACGCGCCACGGACCCGCCGGGCCGCCTCCACCTCCCGGCGGAATCGGCGTCGGAAGCCGGGATCGTCGGCCAGCTCCGGGCGTACCACCTTGATCGCCACCGGTCGGCCGCCCTGCGTGTGCGACAGAAAGACCCGGCCCATGCCACCGGCGCCGAGCCGGGCGGCGAGGCGGTATCCGGCCACAACGGGCGGATCGTCCGCCTGGAGTGGCTGGAACACCTCAGTCGCGTTGCTCATCGGCCCGCTTCCCCCTCATCCCCTGAACCCCTGGTCAATCATGAGTTGACCGAGGCAGAAGCCTAAGCGGAATTCGGATGCGGAAGGCCCCGGCCGCCTGGGAAGCTCCCACTCCATGGCCGCACGACGCATCAAACCCAGCCTCTACATCTCCGTCGACATCGAGGCCGACGGCCCCATCCCGGGTCCCCACTCCATGCTGAGCTTCGGCGCCGCCGTCGCCGGGGTGCAGGACGCCGGCGGATTCACGGCCGCCGACCCGGAGAAGGACACCTTCTACCGTGAACTACGGCCGATCAGCGAGGAGTTCGTCCCCGAGGCGCTGGCCGTGAGCGGGCTCGATCGGGAGCGCCTGCGCAAGGGGGGTCTCGACCCCGCCCTCGCGCTCGCGCAGTTCACACGCTGGGTGCGTGAGGTCGGCGGTGACGCGCAGCCGGTGATGTGCGGCTACCCGGCGTCGTACGACTGGACGTTCCTGTACTGGTACTTGATCCGCTTCACCGGAGCGAGCCCCTTCGGGCACTCGGGCTGCCTGGACATGAAGACGCTGTACGCGACCAAGGCCGGGCTGCCGCTGCGGGCGGTGGCCAAGGGCACCATGCCGCGCGAGCTGCTGTCGCGGCGCCGCCATACGCACCATGCGCTGGACGACGCCGTCGACAGGCCGAGTTGTTCGCCAATCTCATGGCGTGGCCGGGGCCCGGGTCGCCCCGCTGATCTCCTCCCCTGCCTCCATGGGGTGGGTGACGTCCTGCGCGTCGCGGCTCCTGCCGAGGTGGTTGAAGACGAGGTTGAGCACCACCGCCGCCACACAGCCCGTCGAGATGCCGGAGTCGAGGACGATCCGCGCCGTCTCCGGGAAGGAGTGATAGAACTCCGGCGCCGTGACCGGGACGATGCCGACGGCCAGGGAGACGGCGACGATCAGGACGTTGTTGTCCCTGTCCAGACCGGCCCGGACCAGGGTCTGGATGCCGCTGGCCGCCACCGAGCCGAACAGGACCACGCCCGCGCCGCCGAGCACCGGGCGCGGTACGACCGCGATGAGCGACGCGGCCATCGGGCACAGGCCCATCAGGACCAGGAAGCCGCCGCCCGCGGCGACGACGTACCGGCTGCGGATCTTCGTCATCGCGACCAGGCCGATGTTCTGTGCGAAGGCGCTGCACATGAAGCCGTTGAAGAGGGGGCTGATCGCCGAGCCGAGGGTGTCGGCGCGCAGGCCCGCCGCGATCGTCTTCTCGTCGGCCGGGCGGTCGACGATCTCACCCAACGCCAGCATGTCGGCGGTCGATTCGGTCATCGACACCACCATCACCACGCACAGCGAGATGATCGCGGCGAGCTGGAACTGCGGTGCGCCGAAGTGGAACGGGGTGGGGAAGCCGATGACAGCCGCGTCCGCGACGGGGCCGAAGTCGGTGACGCCGAACGGGATGGCGATCAGCGTGCCCGCCACCAGGCCGAGCAGGACCGCGATCTGCTTGACGAAGCCCGTGGTGAACCGGCGCAGGAGCAGGACGATCAGCAGGGTCCCGCCCGCCAGGCCCAGGTTCGTCGCGGAACCGTAGTCACCGGCGGCCGGGTTGGGGCCCTGCGCCCAGCCGAAGGCGACGGGGAGCAGCGAGATGCCGATCAGGGTGATGACCGTGCCCGTCACGACCGGCGGGAAGAAGCGCACCGCCTTGCTGAAGAAGGGGGCGGCGAGGAAGCCGAGGAGACCGGCGACGATCACGGCGCCGAAGATGATCGGCAGGGCGTCCGACTTGTCCTCGGTGGAGGCGACGATCGCGGTCATGGGGGCGACGCCGGCGAAGGTGACGCCGTTGACGAACGGCAGCCGGGCGCCGATCTTCCATATCCCGAGGGTCTGGAGGAAGGTGGCGAGGCCCGCGGTGAACAGGCAGGCGCCGGTGAGGAAGGTCAGATCGGTCGCGGAGAGGCCTATGGCCGCGCCGACGATCAGGGGTGGGGCAACAACTCCCGCGTACATGGCGGCCACATGCTGCAGGCCGGTGGTCGCCATTTTCAGGGCGGGGAGTTTCTCGTCGACTGGATGAACGGACTTGGCGGACACTGCGGCTCTCCTCCGGTCGGTTACACGGCGGCTCTGACGTGGGTTTCAGGGAGGTGGTGCGCGGTCGTGCGGGACCGGGGACGGGCCCGTTTTTGGGGGAAACGGTGACCGTTCCGGGGCGCACGCATGGGCGCGCGCCCCGGAGACGGCCGCCATGGACCCCGCTCGGGTCCACGGCCACCGGTCGGGAGCCGTCCCTCCCGACCGGAGATCTTCAACTGATCAGGCCTGCGCGGCGATCCTCGCCAGGCGCTGTGCCTCTTCGCGGGTCGAGCGGGCGATCGCGTCCTCGTCGGCCGTACTCAGCCGGCCGTCCTCCACGATCTGGCGGCCGTTCACGAACGACGCCGTGACCGGCGCCGCCGCGCCGAAGACCAGCGCGGTCACCGGGTCGGCGATGGAGGCGTGGGCGAGCGTGTCCAGCTTCCACAGCACCAGGTCGGCCAGCTTGCCGGGCTCCAGCGAGCCGATCTCGGCGGCGCGGCCGAGTACCTGGGCACCGCCGTAGGTGCCGAGCCGCAGGGCCTGCCGGGCGTTCAGGGCGGCCTCGCGGTGGGCGCCGAGACGGTTGATGAGCAGGGCGTTGCGCAGTTCGGTGTGCAGCTCGCCGGACTCGTTGGACGCGGTGCCGTCGACGCCGAGGCCGACCGGGACGCCGGCCGCGAGCATGTCGGGGACGCGGGCGATGCCGGCGGCGAGGCGGGCGTTGGAGGACGGGCAGTGGGCGACACCGGTCTTCGTCCGGGCGAAGGCGGCGATGTCGGAGTCGTTCATGTGGACGCAGTGCGCCATCCACACGTCCTCGCCGAGCCAGCCGGTGGACTCGAAGTAGTCGGTCGGGCCCATGCCGAACAGCTCGTGGCAGAACTTCTCCTCCTCCACGGTCTCCGAGCCGTGGGTGTGCATGCGCACACCGAGACGGCGGGCCAGCTCGCCGCCCTGCCTGAGCAGCTCGGTGGAGATGGAGAACGGGGAGCAGGGGGCGACGGCGACCTGGGTCATCGCGTCGAAGGAGGAGTCATGGTGCTGCTTGACGGTCTCCTCGGTCGCGGCCAGCGCGCCTTCGAGGGTCTCGACGGCGAAGTCCGGCGGCAGTCCGCCGTCCTTCTCGCTGCGGTCCATGGAGCCGCGGGCGAGGGTGAAGCGGACACCCATGTCGCGGGCGGCGCCGATGATGGCGCCGGAGAGGTCGCCGGAGCCCTGCGGGTAGACGTAGTGGTGGTCCATGGCGGTGGTCACGCCACCGCGGGCCATCATCGCCAGCGAGCCCTGCGCGGCGGCGCGCACCATCTGCTCGTCGATGCGCGCCCACGTCGGGTAGAGGGCGACGAGCCAGTTGAAGAGGTTGTGGTCCGTGGCCAGGCCCCGCGTGATCCACTGGTAGAAGTGGTGGTGGGTGTTGACCAGGCCGGGAGTGACCAGGTGCCCGGTGGCGTCGATGCGGCGTACGACGTTCTCCAGGCCCTCGGGGGCCTTGCCCGCGCCGAGCGACTCGATGCGGTTGTCCGCGATGACGAGGTGGCCCGTGGCGTACTCGGTGTCGTTCGCGTCGACCGTCGCGATCGAACAGTTCTCGATGACGATGCGCTGGGCTGCTGCCATGATTCGTCCCTTTTCGACGAGGTGTGCTGAGCGGAGAGGGCACGGCAGGACCCTGGGGGATTTGAGTACCGCGGCCGGGGAGCCTCGCTGGCTCGCTCCTCCGGCCGCGGGTGCCGAAATGGAGTTGCTGGCTTACAGGTTGGTGAGGTCCACCGGGATCTTCGGCTCGCAGCCGTCCCGCAGGATGGTGGCCTCGATCAGGCCGTAGGGGCGGTCGGCCGCGAAGTACACCTCGTTGTCGTTCTTCAGCCCGAACGGCTCCAGGTCCACCAGGAAGTGGTGCTTGTTCGGGAGGGAGAAGCGGACCTCGTCGATCTCGCTGCGGTTGTTGATGATCCGCGAACCCATCTGGTACAGGGTCTGCTGCAGCGACAGCGAGTAGGTCTCGGCGAAGGCCTGGAGCATGTGCTTCTTGGTCTGCTCGTAGGACTTCTCCCAGTTGGGCATGCGCTGCTCGTCGTCGGTCCAGTTGAACCGCCAGCGGCCGGAGACCTGGGTGGCCAGGATGCGGTCGTAGGCCTCCTGGAGCGTCGTGTACTTGTCCTTGACGTAGCCCCAGAACTCGGAGTTGGTCGAGTTCATCACGACGAGGTCCTTGAGGCCGGAGACGACCTCCCACTTCTCACCGTCGTAGGTGATCTGCGTGACCCGCGTCTCCTGGCCCTTGCGGACGAAGGAGTGCTTGACCTCGTCCGCGCCGATGAACTGGGAGTTGGCGTCGGAGGCGTCGATCCGCTCCCAGGCGTACTCCTCGATCCGGATCCGGGCGACCTTGATCGGCTCCTGGCTGGTCACGAAGTGCCGGGCCAGGTGGATGCCGAACTGCTCGGCCGACTCGATGCCGTACTCCTTGGCGAACGCGAACACCGTGTTCTTGGTGGTGTCGGTCGGCAGGACGTGGGCGTTCGAGCCGGAGTAGTGGACCTCGTCCATGTCGCCGGAGAGCGCCACGGATACGTTCAGGTCCTTGATGTGGTGGGTGGCGCCGTCCCGCGTGATCTTTACGACTCGGTTCTCGGCCTTGCCGTACTGGTTCTGTCCCAGGATCGTGGGCATGTCTGCTAGCTCCCTCGGTAAACGGAGTAGCCGAACGGGTTGAGCAGCAGCGGCACGTGGTAATGCTCCCCGGGGTTCACGGCGAAGGTGATCGCCACCTCGGGGAAGAACACGGCACCGCTGTCCCGATTCGCGGGGGCGTCCTGCTGCGCATCGGCTTGCTTCTTCTCGAAATACGGCTCCACGGCGAAGTCGAGCCGTACGTGTGTGGTGCCCTCCGGCAGCGCCGGCAGGTCCTTGCACCGCCCGTCCGCGTCGGTCGCGGAGCCGCCGAGCGTCTGCCAGTCCGCGCCGCGGCCGGTGCGGGCTGCGAGCTGGACGGCGACGGCTTCGGCGGGGCGGCCGACGCTGGTGTCCAGGATGTGGGTGGACACGGAGGCGGTGGTGCTGGTGCTCATGGTCAGGCGTCCTCTTCGGTCTTCCTCGAAGATCAGTCTTCGTCGACGAGCCGGGCGAGCCGGATTCGGTTGATCTTGCCCAGCTCGGTGCGGACGATCTCCCGCTCCTGCTCGGGCGCGTTGCCGATCCGTTCCTTGACCGCGTCGCGCATCTGCTCCCCGGTCCGTCCGGTGGCGCAGATCAGGAAGACGTGGCCGAACTTCTCCTGGTAGGCGAGGTTCAGTTCCAGCATCTCCGCCTTGAGTTCCTCGGAGGCGCCGGCCATGCCGCGCTGCTCCCGGGACGAGGTCGGGTCGCCGGGCTTGGGGCGGCCGATGGGCGGGTGGCCGGCCATCGCCTCGGCCAGGTCCTGCGCACTCAGCTCGGCCATGGCGGCGTCACTGGTGGCGTAGAGAGCGTCGGCGGTGGCGTAGGGGCGGGCGCCCAGCAGCCGGTTCGCCCAGGCCGTGGAGGCGCACGCCTCGTGGAGAGCGGCGTGGGCCGCGTGCTCCTCCAGGGCGTTGAACCGGGCCAGGCCCGGGGGCGTGGAATTCGACGTCACGGGAGCCTCCGTGGCCGCGAAGGGCCTTCGTACTGAACGGGCGTGCCGTTAGCTAACGCCCTACGACGACGAGACGTCAACACTTTGTTGAAAATTCGCGGTAACGAAACCGAGCGGGCCCGTCAGGGGTATTTCGCCCGATTCGGGCCGCTCAGGGGTTCTTCTCCCGGTTCAGGTAGTTGTAGACGGTGAAGCGACTCACCCCGAGCGCGCTCGCCACGGTCTCCACTCCATGCCGCACGGAGAAGGCGCCGCGCGCCTCGAGTATCCGTACGACCTCCTGCTTGGCCTTGCGGTCCAGGTCGGCCAGCGGCTTGCCCTTCCTGCGCTCCATGGCGACCAGGATGTGATCCAGCGAGTCGGCCAGCTGCGGCAGGCGCACGGCGACGACGTCGGCACCCTCCCAGGAGAGCACGACATCCTCGGGTCCCGCCTCGTCCGGCGGGAGAATCTCGCCGCCCATGGCGTCGACCAGCGGCTTCACGGCCGCGATGAAGGGCTCGTCGCCGGTGCCGGTCACGCGTCACCCTCCCCGACCACATTGACCTGGAGCGAGATCCGGGTGGCACCGGCCTCCAGGCTCTTGCGCAGCAGGGCGTCCACGGCGGTGAGCACGGTGTCGGCACCGCCCTCCGCCGTGTTCCCGAACGGGCCGACGTCCACCTCGTCGAGCTCGGCCGCCTCGATGACCTCGCGGGCCGCCAGCGCATGCGCGGGTGCCTCGTCGAGGTCGAAGGGCTCGGTCGTGAACTCCACTCTCAATCGCACGCGGTCAACCTAACGCGCGGTGACGCTTTCCGCCGACCCCTCTTGACAAGCTTCGACACACGACGGCAATCTTCCAGTAAGCAGAAAATATCTTCCGCAATACGGAATCTCGACACGGAAGGGAGCGCCGGCGACATGGGATTCGCAGAGCAGCGCTTCAACGTCAACCTGTCGATCCTCTTCACGGAACTCCCGCTCCTGGAGCGCCCCGCGGCCGCCGCCGCGGCCGGCTTCTCCGCGGTCGAGCTGTGGTGGCCCTGGATCGACTCCCCCACCCCCGAGCAGTCCGAGCTCGATGCCCTGAAGAAGGCGATCGATGACGCGGGTGTCCAGCTCACCGGCTTGAACTTCTACGCCGGTCAGCTGCCCGGCCCCGACCGTGGCGCCCTGTCGGTCCCGGGCGAGGAGTCGGAGAGGTTCCGCGCGAACATCGACGTGGCGGCGGACTTCGCGGCCTCCCTCGGCTGCCGGGCGCTCAACGCCCTGTACGGCAACCGCGTCGAGGGCGTGGACCCGGCCGAGCAGGACGCGCTCGCGCTGGAGAACCTGGTCCTCGCGGCGCGGGCGGCCGACCGGATCGGCGCGATCCTGCTCATCGAGACCCTGAACAAGCCGGAGTCGCCGCTGTACCCGCTGGTGACCGCACCGGCCGGGGTCGGCGTCGTGGACAGGGTCAACGAGGCGACTGGTCTCGGCAACGCCAAGTTCCTCATGGACCTCTACCACCTGTCCATGAACGGCGAGGACCTGCCGTCGGTGATCGAGCAGTACGCCTCGAGGACCGGCCATGTGCAGATCGCCGACAACCCGGGCCGCGGCGCCCCGGGCACGGGGACGCTGCCGCTGGAGGAGCTGCTCGACCAGCTGAAGAAGGCCGGTTACGAGGGCTGGGTCGGCCTGGAGTACAAGCCGGGCGACCGCCCGAGCGCGGAGGCCTTCGGCTGGCTGCCGGTGGAGCAGCGCGCCGCCCGCTGACGGCACCGTCACTGGGGGCTGCCGCCCCCAGACCCCCGCTTCGGCCCTGAACGGGCCTCGTCCTCAAACGCCGGACGGGCTGGATTTCACCGACCGGCGCCGAGAAGTGCCGTACCGGCGCCAATCCGCAGACGTACCACCGCAGTTCAGAGAGGTACCCCATCATGAGCACCCTCCCCAACGTCGCCTGGATCGGCCTCGGCATCATGGGCTCCCCCATGTCCGAGAACCTGATCAAGGCGGGTTACGACGTCACCGGCTTCACCCTGGAGCAGGACAAGCTGCACCGCCTGGCCGCCGCCGGTGGCACGGTCGCCGGTTCGATCGCCGAGGCCGTGAAGGACGCCGACGTCGTCATCACGATGGTGCCGGCCTCCCCGCACGTCGAGGCCATCTCCTACGGCCCCGACGGCATCCTGGAGAACGCGAAGTCCGGCGCGCTGCTGATCGACATGTCGTCGATCACCCCGCAGACCTCGGTCGACCTGGCGAAGGCCGCCAATGACAAGGGCATCCGCGTCCTGGACGCCCCCGTGTCCGGCGGCGAGGCAGGCGCCATCGAGGCCGTACTGTCGATCATGGTCGGTGGCGAGCAGGCCGACTTCGCCGAGGCGAAGCCGATCTTCGATGCTCTCGGCAAGACCATCGTGCTGTGCGGTCCGCACGGCTCGGGTCAGACCGTGAAGGCCGCCAACCAGCTGATCGTCGCCGTGAACATCCAGGCGTGCGCCGAGGCCGTGGTCTTCCTGGAGAAGTCCGGCGTGGACCTGCAGGCGGCGCTGGACGTCCTCAACGGCGGCCTCGCGGGCTCGACCGTGCTGACGCGGAAGAAGGACAACTTCCTGAACCGGGACTTCAAGCCCGGCTTCCGTATCGACCTGCACCACAAGGACATGGGCATCGTGACGGACGCCGCCCGCAACGTGGGCGCCGCACTTCCGGTCGGTGCCGTGGTCGCCCAGCTGGTCGCGTCCCTGCGTGCGCAGGGCGACGGCGGGCTGGACCACTCGGCCCTGCTGCGGGCCGTGGAGCGCCTGTCCGGCGCCCAGGTCTGATCCGGGCCCGCCCCACACTTCCGGGCCGCGGCGCCGCTGACACCTGTCCTGTCGCGCCCAGGCGTCGCCGCGGCCCGGAATCACCTTCAACAAACCGTTGATTCCATTCAACAAACTGTTGACGCCCGTTCGCCCCACTTCTAGGCTCCACAAAGCGGAAACAGTTTTCCGCTGACACCCGCACGGAAGGTCCACGATGTCGAAGCGCGTGCTCACCACCGAGTCCGGCGCCCCGGTCGCCGACAACCAGAACTCAGCCTCCGCCGGCGTCGGCGGCCCGCTCCTGCTCCAGGACCAGCACCTGCTGGAGAAGCTGGCGCGCTTCAACCGCGAGCGCATTCCGGAGCGCGTGGTGCACGCCCGTGGCTCCGGCGCGTACGGCCACTTCGAGGTGACCGACGACGTCACCGGCTTCACCCACGCCGACTTCCTGAGCACGGTGGGCAAGCGGACCGAGGTGTTCCTGCGCTTCTCGACCGTGGCCGACAGCCTCGGCGGGGCGGACGCGGTCCGCGACCCGCGCGGTTTCGCCCTCAAGTTCTATACGGCGGAGGGCAATTACGACCTCGTCGGGAACAACACCCCGGTGTTCTTCATCAAGGACCCGATCAAGTTCCCCGACTTCATCCACTCGCAGAAGCGCGACCCGTTCACGGGCAAGCAGGAGCCGGACAACGTCTGGGACTTCTGGGCGCACGCCCCCGAGGCCACGCACCAGGTGACCTGGCTGATGGGCGACCGCGGCATCCCGGCGTCGTACCGCCACATGAACGGCTACGGCTCGCACACCTACCAGTGGACGAACGCCGAGGGCGAGGCCTTCTTCGTCAAGTACCACTTCAAGACCAACCAGGGCATCCGCTGCCTGAGCGCCGAGCAGGGCGCCGAGCTCGCGGGCAAGGACGCCAACTCCCACCAGACCGACCTGCTGCAGGCGATCGAGCGGGGCGTGCACCCGTCGTGGACGCTCTACGTCCAGCTCATGCCGGCGGCCGAGGCGGCCGACTACCGCTTCAACCCGTTCGACCTCACCAAGGTGTGGCCGCACAAGGACTACCCGCTGCAGCGCGTGGGCCGGCTGGTGCTTGACCGCAACCCGGACAACGTCTTCGCCGAGGTCGAGCAGGCCGCGTTCTCCCCGAACAACTTCGTCCCGGGCATCGGCCCCTCCCCCGACAAAATGCTCCAGGGCCGCCTGTTCGCCTACGCGGACGCCCACCGCTACCGTCTGGGCGTCAACCACACCCTGCTGGCCGTGAACGCCCCGAAGGCGACGACCGCGCAGAACTACGGCCGCGACGGCCTCATGGCGACCAATTCCCAGGGCCGCGGGGCGAAGAACTACGAGCCGAACTCCTACGACGGCCCGGTCGAGACCGGCCGCCCGCTGTCGGCCCCGCTCGCGGTGACCGGCCACACGGGCACCCACGAGGCGCCTCTGCACACCAAGGACGACCACTTCTTCCAGGCCGGCGAGCTGTACCGCCTGATGTCCGCCGAGGAGAAGTCCCGCCTGATCGCGAACATCGCCGGTGGCCTGTCCCAGGTCTCCCGCGACGACGTGATCGAGAAGAACCTGGCCCACTTCCACGCCGCCGACCCGGAGTACGGCAAGCGCGTGGAGGAGGCGGTCCGCGCCCTGCGCGAGGACTGAACCCCAAGGCTGCGTCCGTCTCCTGACGGGAGGTCATGAGACGGACGCATCGCCCGCATCGACGCCGAGCGACCCGGATGAGGGGTGGTCGCCCGGCACTGGCGCGGGCAACACGAGGACCGCGGCGGCGTGCGAGCCAGTGCGGTGGTAAAGGTCCCGGTCTCCTTCTTCGACCTGAGGGGAGGAGCACCCGGTTCCGTCGCAACCGCCGCGGTCCCGAACCCCCTCCAGACCCCGTCCGGCGGCGCGAACGTCCTGTCGCGCCCAGCCTCGCACCGTCGGACGGCCACAACCGGATATCTCACCGGCCGAAGAGCGCCGGGCACGGACGGTCCTGTGCCCGGCGCTCTTCGGCGTCCTCCCGGGATGCGGAAACGGCGTCCTCCGGGGTGCGGAAGCGGCCCGGCCGCAGGACGCTGAAGGCATGGCAGCACATCCGACCGAGCATCCGCACGTCGTGGTGCACCCACCGGCCCTGGACGGCTCCAGGCGGGTCACCGAGGGCGACGACACCCTGGGCATCGCCACGCACGTGGACGACGTGAGCGAGATCCTGCGCCTCGCCGACCTGTACGTCACCGACGTGGCGGAGAGCGACCTCATCGAGTGGCAGGGCGGCGGCCCCGACGATTGGCCGGGGCTGTCGGAGCACCACGAGGAGTAGGTGCCGCGTACACCAGCGGCCGTACGCCGGCTACGGAATCCTCAGACGAACCTCTGAACAGGCGCCAGGAGGCTTCAACCGCCCCCTCGCGCGGGCACATTCTCGTCACGCGGTGCCCGCCGGCACGGGGGCGGCGGGCATCGCACCGGGACATGCGAAAGGGGCGGCCCGGCCTTTCGGCCGGACCGCCCCTCGCTGATCGGTCGCGTCAGACCTTCAGCGTCCTGATCGACGTCGGCGAGTGACCCGGCTCCGTCGCGATCTCCTCGAACTCGACGACGTTGCTGATGTCGTTCGTGGTCGACATGGAGATGTTGGTGACGCGTTCCAGGATCGCCTCGACGACCACCGGGACCTGGTACTCCTGCGCGAGCTTCTTGGCCTGCTCGAGGGCGGCGCCCAGTTCGCTCGGGTCGGTCACGCGGATCGCCTTGCAGCCGAGGCCCTCGGCGACCTTGACGTGGTCGACGCCGTAGACGCCCAGCTCGGGCGAGTTGATGTTCTCGAACTCCAGGTTGACCTGGAAGTCGATCTCGAACGCCCGCTGCGCCTGACGGATCAGGCCCAGGTAGGAGTTGTTCACCAGGACATGGACGTACGGGATCCTGTGCTGCGCGCCGACCGCCAGCTCCTCGATCATGAACTGGAAGTCGTAGTCGCCGGACAGGGCGACGACCTGCGCCTCGGGGTCGGCCTTCGCCACGCCCAGCGCCGCCGGGATCGTCCAGCCGAGCGGGCCCGCCTGGCCGCAGTTGATCCAGTGCCGCGGCTTGAAGACGTGCAGCATCTGGGCGCCCGCGATCTGCGAGAGGCCGATGGTGGAGACGTACCGGGTCTCCGGGCCGAAGGCCTTGTTCATCTCCTCGTAGACGCGCTGCGGCTTGATCGGGATGTTGTCGAAGTGCGTACGGCGCTGGAGGGTCGCCTTTCGCTCCTGCGCGGACGCGGCCCAGTCGGAGCGGTCCGGCAGCTTGCCGGCGGCCTTCAGCTCCTTGGCCACCTCGACGAACAGCTCCAGGGCGGCCTTCGCGTCCGACGCGATGCCGTAGTCCGGCGCGAAGATCTTGCCGATCTGGGTGGGCTCGACGTCGACGTGGACGAACTTGCGCCCGGCCGTATAGACGTCCAGTTTGCCGGTGTGGCGGTTGGCCCAGCGGTTGCCGATGCCGAGGACGAAGTCGGATTCCAGGAAGGTCGCGTTGCCGTAGCGGTGCGAGGTCTGCAGGCCCACCATGCCGGCGTTCAGCTCGTGGTCGTCGGGCAGCAGGCCCCAGCCCATCAGGGTCGGAACGACCGGCGTGCCCGTCAGCTCGGCGAACTCGACGAGGAGTTCGGCGGCGTCGGCGTTGATGACACCGCCGCCCGCGACGATCAGCGGCCGCTCGGACGCGTTCAGCAGCCCGATCGCCTTCTCGATCTGGGCGCGGGTCGCGGCCGGCTTGTAGACCGGGAGGGGCTCGTAGGTCTCCGGGTCGAACTCGATCTCCGTCATCTGGACGTCGATCGGCAGGTCGATGAGGACCGGGCCGGGACGGCCGGAGCGCATCAGGTGGAAGGCCTGCTGGAAGACTCCCGGGACCTGGGCGGCCTCCAGCACGGTCACCGCCATTTTCGTGACCGGCTTGGCGATCGAGGCGATGTCGACGGCCTGGAAGTCCTCTTTGTGGATCACGGCGGTCGGCGCCTGGCCCGTGATGCACAGGATCGGGATGGAGTCACCGATCGCGGAGTACAGGCCGGTGATCATGTCGGTGCCGGCGGGGCCTGACGTGCCGATGCAGACGCCGATGTTGCCGGCGTGCGTGCGCGTGTAGCCCTCCGCCATGTGCGAGGCGCCCTCCACATGGCGGGCGAGGGTGTGGTTGATCCCGCCGGAGGCCTTGAGCGCCGCGTAGAAGGGGTTGATCGCCGCGCCCGGCACGCCGAACGCGTTGCTGACGCCCTCGCGCTTGAGGATCTCGACTGCCGCTCGGGCAGCGGTCATACGTGCCATTGAGTACTCCTGCTTCGGCTGTCGGATTCGCACTCCCGTCGCGCCCCGCGGTGAGCAATTCCGTGACGATGTTGTTCCGCCTTGCGATTTCCACATTGCGGAAACTGTTTTCTACTATCTGGAAGCAATGTAAGTGGGTGGCTGAGGAGCGTCAAGAGGCGAAGACCGTCAACGGGCGGACAACCGGGCACCACGTGGAGGACGATGGGAGCGCTGTCCCGATGCGAGGTCGTCCTGGAGTGGGCCATGTCCGAGAGCGTGTCGGTGCGCTGCCCGGCCTGCCGGCGCGAGCATCTCTACGAGGCACCCGCCTATCCGTGCGCGTGCGGGGCGCCCGTCACGCCGGAGCTCGATCCGCACGGGACCCCGACCGCCGTCGCCCATCGGGCCTGGGACGACGAATGGATCGGCGTGCGCTGCGGGGCGTGCGGCCAGGAGAGCCATTGGCCACGTCCGGAGGTGGGGTGCCCCTGCGGGACGACGGTGCGGGTGCCGGTGGCGGAGGCGGGAGCCGACACGGCGGCGGCGCGGCGGGAGACGCCGCCCGCGGCGCGCCGCGCCTTTCAGCCCGTCACGATCCGCACCGCCCGTGACGCGGTCACCGCGGCCGCCGTCTATCTGCGGTGGCTCGGCTACCGGGACATCCGCCGTGCCGACCAGCGGCCCGCGTCAGGGGTCGGCATCGCCGCCCACGGGCTGCTCGCGCAGGTCGACCCGACGGTCAGCCCGGCCTCGCTGCGTGACGTGGAGTGCCTGTGGCTGACCGCCATGTCCGAGTCCGCGGCCTGCGTCTACTTCTCCCTGGCCGGATACGCCCCCGACGCCCGCGTCCGCGCCGACGGCCTGGGCGTCCCCCTCTTCGTCCTCGACCTGACGGGGACGCCCCAGCCGGTCAACGGCCTCGCCGACGAACTGGACGCGACGGGCGCCCGGTAATCCGCTCGCGCCCGACACCGCCGGCGACGGAGACTCGGCCCATGCGCATCCGCCCCGCGACCTCCGACGACCTCCCCGTCCTCCAGGACATCGAGCGCGCGGCAGGAGCCGCCTTCCACGACCTGGACATGGCGGCGATCGCCGACGACGAGCCGCCCACCCTGGACGTCCTGGAGCACTACCGCCGGGCGGGCCGCGCCTGGATCGCGTGCGACGCGGGTGACCACCCCGTCGGCTATCTGATCTGCGAGCCCGTCGACGGCGCCCTGCACATCGAGCAGGTCTCGGTCCACCCGGCCGTCGCCCGCCGGGGCGTGGGCCGCGCCCTCCTCGCGTACGCCGCCGACCGCGCACACGAGCAGGACCTCACCGCCCTCACCCTGACCACGTTCACCGACGTCCCGTGGAACGGGCCGTACTACGCCCGCCTTGGCTTTCGGGCACTGGACGAGGCCGAACTCACCCCGGGGCTACGGAAGATCCGCGCCCATGAGGCGGAGCTCGGCCTCGACCGCTGGCCCCGTGTCTGCATGCGGTGGGCCCTGGACGACCGGTAGAACGACCGCCTGCTCGACGCGGTCAGCCGCCGCTTTCCGCGTACGTCTCCCGCAACTCCACCTTCCGCACCTTCCCGGACACCGTCATCGGGAACGACTCGAGGATCCGCAGCCGGCTGGGGATCTTGTAGTGCGCGAGCTGCCCGTCGCAGAAGGCCCGCAGCTCCTCCAGTGTCAGCGGATCGGCCGTGTCGCGCGGGATGACGCAGGCCAGTACCTCCTCGCCGTACCGCTCGTGGGGCACTCCGACGACCTGGACGTCGGCGATCTTGGGGTGGCCGTAGAGGAACTCCTCGATCTCGCGCGGGTAGATGTTCTCGCCGCCCCGGATGATCATGTCCTTGATCCGGCCGACGATCTCGACGTAGCCGTTCTCGCGCATCGTCGCGAGGTCGCCCGTGTGCATCCAGCGGCCCGCGTCGACGGCCTCGGCGGTCTTCTCGGGCTCGTTCCAGTAGCCGAGCATCACGCTGTAGCCGCGGGTGCACAGCTCGCCCGCCGTGCCGCGGGGCCGGGTCACGCCGGTGGCCGGGTCGACGATCTTCACCTCGATGTGCGGCAGCACGCGCCCCACCGTGGCCGTACGGTGTTCGAGGTCGTCGTCCCGTCGGGTCTGGAGGGACACCGGGGACGTCTCGGTCATGCCGTAGCAGATGGAGACCTCCGCCATGTGCATCTCGGCGACGACCCGCTTCATCACCTCCACCGGGCAGGGCGAGCCCGCCATGATGCCGGTGCGCAGGGAGGAGAGGTCGTACGACGCGAAGTCGGGGAGGTTCAGCTCCGCGATGAACATGGTCGGGACGCCGTACAGGGACGTACAGCGCTCCTGCTGGACGGCCTCCAGCGTGGCCTTCGGGTCGAAGGACGCGGCCGGGATCACCATGCAGGCGCCGTGCGAGGTGGCGGCCAGGTTGCCCATGACCATGCCGAAGCAGTGGTAGAAGGGCACCGGGACGCAGATCCGGTCCTGCTCGGTGTACGCGATCAACTCCCCCACGAAATAGCCGTTGTTGAGGATGTTGTGGTGGGAGAGGGTGGCCCCCTTGGGGAAGCCCGTCGTGCCCGACGTGTACTGGATGTTGATCGGGTCGTCGCAGGACAGTTCCTCGAACGGGGCAGGCGTCCCCCGCGCGATCAGCGCCTCCCAGCTCGGGTCCCCGATGTAGACGGTCTCCCGCAGCTGCGGGCACTTTCCGCGCACCTGTTCGACCATCGCCCGGTAGTCGCTCGTCCTGTGGCTCAGGGACGCGAAGAGGAGTGAGATGCCCGCCTGGTTGAGGACGTACTCGACCTCATGGGTGCGGTAGGCGGGGTTGATGTTCACCATGATCGCGCCGATGCGGGCGGTGGCGTACTGGACCAGGACCCATTCGGGACAGTTGACGGCCCAGATGCCGACCCGGTCGCCCTTGGCGACACCGCTCGCGAGCAGCGCGTACGCCAGCTCGTCGACGTCGGCGGCGAACCGGGCGTAAGTCCAGCGCCGTCCGGACGGCACGTCGACCAGCGCCTCCCGGTCCGGCCACGCGGCGACCGCCCGGTCCAGGTTGGCCCCGATCGTGTCGCCGAGCAGGACGGTGTCGCTCGTCCCGTGGGTGTAGGACAGCTCCGAACTCACCGGAAGTCCTCCTCGCGGTACTCGGCATCGGAACCGGCCGCCGTGGCCTCGCGCAGCTCGATGCGGCGGATCTTGCCGGAGACGGTCTTGGGCAGGGGCGCGAACTCCAGGCGGCGGATGCGCTTGTAAGGCGCCAGGACCTCCCGTGAGTGCTCGAAGAGCACCTTGGCCGTGTCGGGGCCGGGCTCCCAGCCCTCCGCGAGGACGACGTACGCCTTCGGCACCGCGAGCCGCAGCTCGTCCGGCGCGGGCACGACGGCCGCCTCGGCCACCGCCTCGTGTTCCAGCAGGGCGCTCTCCAGCTCGAAGGGACTGATCTTGTAGTCCGACGCCTTGAAGACGTCGTCCGCGCGGCCGACGTAGGTGATGTAGCCGTCGGCGTCCCGGGAGCCGATGTCGCCGGTTCGGTAGTAGCCGCCGGCCATCGCCTCCGAGGTGCGGTCCGCGTCGCCGTGGTAGCCGGTCATCACGCCGACGGGACGGGCGGACAGGTCGAGCGCGATCTCGCCCTCGGGGGCGCCGGGCGCGCCCGAGACCGGGTCGAGGAGTTCCACGCGGAAGCCGGGGCTGGGGCGTCCCATGGAGCCCGTCTTCAGAGGCTGGCCGGGGCTGTTGGAGACCTGGACCGCGGTCTCGGTCTGCCCGAAGCCGTCCCGGATGGTCACGCCCCACGCCTCGCGGACCCGCTCGATGACCTCGGGATTGAGCGGCTCACCGGCGGCGACGACCTCGCGCGGGCGGGTGCGCAGGACGCTCAGGTCGGCCTGGATGAGCATGCGCCAGACGGTCGGCGGGGCACAGAAGGTGGTGACGCCGGCGCGGTCCATCTCCGCCATCAGGCGGGCCGGGTCGAAGCGCGTGTAGTTGTGGATGAAGACGGTCGCCTCCGCGTTCCACGGCGCGAAGAGGTTGGACCAGGCGTGCTTGGCCCAGCCGGGCGAGGAGATGTTCAGGTGCACGTCGCCGGGCTTGAGGCCGATCCAGTACATGGTGGCCAGGTGCCCGATCGGATACGAGGTGTGGGTGTGCTCGACCAGCTTGGGGTGGGCGGTGGTGCCGGAGGTGAAGTAGAGCATCAGCGGATCGTCGGCCGCCGTAGGCCCGTCGGGGGTGAAGTCGGCCGGGCCGGAGTACGCGTCCTCGTACGTCTGCCAGCCCTCGCGGGCGCCGCCGACACTGATGCGCGTGTAGCGGCCGGGCACCTCGTCGAACTTGCCGGTGTCCTCGGCCCGCACGAGCACATGCCGCACGCGTCCGCGCTCCACCCGGTCGCGCAGGTCGGCGGGGCCCAGCAGCGGGGTGGCCGGGATGACGACCGCGCGCAGCTTCATGGCGGCGAGGGCGGTCTCCCACAGCTCGGCCTGGTTGCCGAGCATCACGAGGACGCGGTCCTCGGCACGGACGCCGCGCGCCCGCAGCCAGCTCGCGACGCGGTCGGAGCGCTCGGCCATCTCGGCGAAGGACAGGCGGACCTCGCTGCCGTCCTCCTCGACGATGTGCAGCGCGGTGCGGTCGTTTCCGTCCGCGATGACGTCGAACCAGTCGAGCGCCCAGTTGAACCGCTCGGGCCGGGGCCAGGTGAAGCCCTCGTAGGCGGTCGTGTAGTCCTCGCGGTGCTCGAGCAGGAAGTCCCGCGCACTGCGGAACCCCTCCGTCCCCGTCGTCATCTGTCCTCCTGGTTACCGGAACCTTGCCGGGCGGCCCTCTGCCATCGTGTAATCCGTGACGTGGGTCTCACTACCCCCGAACGGGGGTGTGCGCTCGGAAAAGCCGCAGGAAAGGGCGAGCAGGTGGCAGTGGACGCGGCCGCATCGGTGGAGATAAGGGGCGCGCTGCTGCGCCTGCGCCGCTCGACCGGGCTGCCGGTCGCCTTCGGCGGCCTGGTGGAACCCGGGCGTCCGCGCGTGCGCATCAGCGAACTGAACGGCACGGCCACCGAGTCCCTGAGCAGGCTCGCGGTGACCGCCGGCAACGGCCTGGGAGGCAAGGCGGTGGCCCTGGCCCGCCCGTGCGCGGTCACGGACTACTCCGCCTCACGGCAGATCACCCACGAGTACGACGCCGCCGTCGCCGTGGAGGGACTGCGTTCGGTGCTGGCGGTCCCGGTCGTCGTACGACGCCGGGTGCGCGGAGTCCTGTACGGCGCCCTGCGCACCGCCCAGCCCTTGGGCGACCGCACGCTGGCGGCGGCCGTGGAGGCGGCACGGGACGTCGAGCAGGCGCTGGTGGTGCGGGACGAGGTGCGGGGGCTGCTGGAGGCGGCACGGGCCCGGACGGCGCCGGTGGAGACGCCCCCGTTCGACCGGGGCGCCGACTGGGAGCAGGTCCGCGAGGCCCACGCGGCGCTGCGGGCTTTGGCCCCGCGCATCGGCGACCCGGCCCTGCGCGCGGAACTGCTGGACGCCTGCGGCCTGCTGGCGGAGGGCCCGGTGCGTGCGCCGAGCGGCGTGCGGCTGGCCCCGCGCGAACTGGACGTGCTGGCGTGCGTGGCCGCCGGCTCGACGAACGCGGTCGCCGGCGAGCGGCTCGGACTGCGGGTGGAGACGGTCAGGAGCTATCTCCGGTCGGCCATGCGGAAGCTGGGCACCCACACACGCGGGGAGGCGGTGGTCGCGGCACGCCGGGCGGGGTTGCTTCCGTAGGCCTGCGGGCTGCCTGTCACGGGCCGTGGGTTGCCCGTCGTGGGCCGGTCCACCCCGACGACCCTCCATTCATTCATCCGCGCTTTGAATTTCCCTATGCCCGTCGCTGTTATTTGCCTCACCATGTCGTCGGTCCGAAATTCAAAGACCTGTTGCCTAATATTGGCCCGAACACGACACACGGAGGGGAGCGGTGACCGTGCGACGGGACTTCAAGGAGCCTGCCGGCTGCCGCCCCGACCAGGTCATCGGCAGGGAGGAGCTGTTCACGGCGGCGCGTGAGCAGCTCGCGCGGGGCGGCAGCGTGCTGCTTCACGGACCTGCCGGAATTGGGAAGTCGACGGTCCTGCGGGCTTTGGCCGGGGAATACGGGGGCGCGGCACGCACCGTGTTGCGCTGCTCGCCCACGGAGTCGGAATCCCATCTTCCCTTCCTCGCCCTGGCCGACCTCCTCGGCCTGGTCCTGGACGAGGTGTCCGAGCGGCTGCCCGCCGCACAGCGCACCGCCCTGGAGTCGGCCCTCACCGGCCGCGGCGAGTCCACCCTCCAGCGCGACGGTCTCGCCCTGCGCCTGGCCGTGCTGTCCACCCTGCGCGCCCTCGCCGACACCGGGCCCGTCCTCGTCGTCGCCGACGACCTCCAGTGGCTCGACCCGGCCAGCGCCGAACTCCTCGGTTTCGCCGCCCGGCGCCTCGGCGACACCCCCGTGCGGATGCTGTGCGCGGTGCGGACCGAGGGCGAGGAGTACGACCGCCAGCTACGCGCGTCTCCGCCGGACACCCTCGCCGTCCGGCTGGGCCCGCTCTCCCGGGCCCAGCTGTCCGCCCTGCTGGATCACCGCGGTTACACCGGCCTGCCCCGCTCCACGGTCCGCGACATCCACCGCACCAGCGGCGGCAACGCCCTGTTCGCCCTCGAACTGGGCCGCGCCCTGGCCGAGAACCCCACGCCGCCCCGCCCCGGCGAACCCCTGCCGGTACCCACCTCGCTGCGCGCCCTGGTGCTGAACCGTCTGGAGATGCTGTCGGAGGAAGCCCGCCGCACCCTGCTCGTGGCGAGCGCGGGCGCCCGCCCCACGCTGGCCCTGCTGCACGCGGCCGGCCGGGACAACGCCGAGTCCGAGACCGCCCAGGCCGCCGAACTCGGGCTGCTGGCCACCGAACCCGAGGGTCCCGCCGTACGGTTCGCGCATCCGATGATCTCGGCCGCGCTGTACGCGGAGGCGCCCGCGCAGGACCGCCGGGCCGCGCACGCGGCGCTGTCCACGGCCGCGTCGGACCCGATCGAACGCGCCCGGCACCTGGCCCTCGCGACCCATGGCACCGACCCGGAGGTCGCCGCCCGGCTCGCCGAGGCCGCGGCCCTGGCCCGGGACCGGGGAGCGCCGTCGGTGGCCGCGCAGTTGGGGCTGCTCGCCGCCCGGCACACTCCGGCGGACGGCACCCCGGGCCCGGAAGTGATGCGCCTGGCCGCCGCCGAGGACGCGATCACCGCCGGGGAACTGGACCTCGCCCGGGACATCGCCCGTGAGGTGCTCAGCCGCACGACCGTGCCCGAGGACCGGGTGCGGGCCTGGATCATCGTGATCGACACGGCGGGCCACGCGATGACGGAGGTCGACGCGATCTTCCCGCAGGCCCTGGCCGACGCCGGCGACGACCCGCGGCTGCTCGCCCTGGTCCACTACCAGCTCACCTGGCGGGCGCTGCTCGTGGAGGGCGACTTCGACGAGGCCCGCGGCGAGGCGGCGTACTCGGCCGAGCTGGCCGCGCGGGCCGGCGACCGGTACACCGAGCTGATGGCGCTCGCCTTCCAGGCCCAGATCGAGACCCTCATGGGCCACCCGGACGCCCCCGCGACCATCAGGCGCGCGCTGGAGGAGCCCCAGGACCCGAGGGTGGCGTGCCATCACAACGGCGCCGGCTACTCCCGGTTCCGCTGGCTGATCATGAGCGACCAGCTGGCCGAGGCGCGCGCCACGGTGACCGCCCTGCTGCGGGAGGTACGGCGGCGCGGGTCGGTCGAGAGCGAGGTGCACTTCCTGCGCGGGGTGGCCGAGACCGAACTGCACTCCGGGCACTGCGGACGCGCCCTCGACCTGGCCCGCGAGAGCCTGCGGATGGCCCGGGACACCGGGATCGGCGAGGTGGCCTCCGCCGTCCTGACCTCGCTCGCGGAGGCCGCGGGCGGGGAGGTGGACCGGGCGCTGGAGCTGGCGCGGGAAGCGGTGGCGCACGCCGAGGAGGACGGCGACCAGATGTACGTGTCGCGAGCCCTGGCCGCCCTGGGGCACGCCCAGTTGGTGGCCGGGGACGTCGCGGCGGCGGTGCGTTCGCTGCGCCGGGTGCGGGAGGTGGAGCAGGGCCTCGGCATCACCGACCCGGCGCGCGGCCGGTGGCACGGCGACCTGGCCGAGGCCCTGGTGCGCAGCGGTGAGATCGCGGAGGCCCAGGACGTCATCGACGGCACACGCGAGATCGCGCTGCGGCTGGACCGGGAGGGCGTACTGGCCGTACTGGACCGGGCCGAGGCGCTGATCCGCGCGGTCCGGGGCGAACACGACGCCGCCGCGGCTCAGTTGACGTCGGCTCAGGACCGGCTCGGCAAGCTGGGCTACAGCCTGGAGGAGGCCCGCGCCGCCTTCGCCCTGGCCCAGCTGCGCTCCGGCGCCGGCCCGGCGTCGTACGACGAGGCGGCGCGGCTGTTCCGCCGCTGCCGGGCCCTGCCCTGGCTGCGGCAGGTCGAGGTGGCCGCAGCCACGCGGCCCGCGGAGGCGGCCCCGGCCCCCGCCGCCGCCCCGGACGGGCTCGACGGCCTGGACGGGCTCGCCTCGATGGAGCGTCAGGTCGCCGCGCTCGTCATGGAGGGCGCGACCAACCGGGAGATCGCCGCGCGCCTTTTCATCAGCGTCAAGACCGTCGAAGCGACGCTCACCCGCGTCTATCGCAAGCTGGGGATCCGATCGCGGGTCGACATCGTCAGACTGGCGGCGGGGCGCCGCAAGACCTGAGGTCGGGGCGCCGTACGACGTGGGATCTCGGCGCCGTACGAGGTGAGTTCACCCGTCTTTGTCGGTGCGTGCGGGTTTATCGAGGCGGACCGAGGGTTTTCCCTGCCCAACTCCCTTAGGGGGTTCCCTCATTGGGAAGGGAAACTTCCGGGACCTACCTTGAGTTCGTGCCGCTCGCTCGGGCACACGGGGATCGGTCCCACGGCCCCCGTGCACACCCCCCACACCCGCGCGACCCCCCACCGGCAACACCCCAATGAGGAGTCTCATGTTCGGGCTCACCCGTGCCAGAAAGACCGCCGCCGTCGCGGCGACCGCTGCCGCCGCCGCGGCCGCACTGCTCAGCGCCCCCACCGCTGAGGCGGCGTCCTCCCGCATCGTGGGCGGTACGACGACCACGACGACCTCGTATCCCTTCATCATGCAGATCACGGACGCCTCGCAGAACCAGTTCTGCGGCGGCACGCTGGTCTCCGCGACCAAGGTGATCACCGCGGCCCACTGCATGGTCGGCGAAAGCAACAGCAGCGTCCGGGTCGTGGGCGGCCGCACCTACCTCAACGGCACGAACGGCACCGTCAGCCGGGTCAGCGACATATGGATCCACCCGGACTACTCGGACGTCACCGAGGGCAACGACGTGGCCGTGCTGACCCTGTCCACGTCGATGCCGTACACGCCGGCCTCGTACGTCGACTCCTCGGACACCGGCGTGTACGCGACCGGCGCCACCGCCCGCATCCTCGGCTGGGGCACCACCTCCTCGGGCGGCACCTCCTCCAACCAACTGCGCACGGCGACCGTGCCGATCGTGTCCAACTCCAGCTGTGCGAGCTCCTACGGTTCGGACTTCATCTCGTCCGACATGGTCTGCGCCGGATACACCTCCGGCGGCGTCGACACCTGCCAGGGCGACAGCGGCGGTCCCCTGCTCATCGGGGGCGTCCTGGCAGGCATCACTTCCTGGGGCGAGGGCTGTGCCCAAGCCGGGTACCCGGGCATCTACACCCGGCTGACCACGTTCTCGGACGAGGTCACCGAACAGGTCTCCTGAGCACACCTCAGGTGAAAGACCAGGGGGCGTTGCGGGCCTCCACGAGCGGCCCGCAACGCCCCCTATCCATGTCCGCGTCCATCTCCACACCCATGTCCACGGTCCTGTCCCGTTGTCAGTGGTGGCTGTTTGAATGGGCTCCGGACGGGGGTGATGGGCATGGTGTCCACAGATCGTGTGCTGGCCTTCGCGGCGATGTCGCTGCTGGTGATCGTGATTCCGGGGCCGAGTGTCCTGTTCGTCATCGGCCGCGCCCTGGCACACGGCCGCCGCACCGCCGTGGCGACCGCGCTGGGCAATGTCTTCGGCTCGTATCTGCTGGTGGTCGCCGTCGCGGTGGGCATCGGCTCACTGGTCGAGCGGTCCGTGACGATCTATCTGACGGTGAAGCTGGTCGGCGCCGCCTATCTGGTCCACCTGGGTGTGCAGGCCTTCCGGCACCGCAAGGAGCTGAAGGCCTCGGCGATACGGACGCAGCAGCCGACGGAAGCGACACAGGGTGACCTCCGTACGGTCCTCGACGGCGCCCTCGTCGGCGTCACCAACCCCAAGGGAGTGGTGTTCTTCGCCGCCGTGCTTCCCCAGTTCGTGGACCATTCGGCGGGGCACGTCCCGCTGCAGATGCTGCTGTTGGGCCTGGTCCCGATCACCATCGGCCTGGTCACGGACACCCTGTGGGGCCTGACCGCGTCGGCGGCCCGCAGCTGGTTCGCCCGCTCCGACCGCCGGCTGTCCCTGATAGGCGGGGCCGGCGGGTGCACGATGATCGGGCTCGGCGTGACGGTCGCGGTGACGGGCCGGGCGGACTGACAGGGGGCGGCTGTCTAGGGGATGACGGTCCCGAAGCGGATGTCGTACGACGCCTCCGGGTGCATCACCTTCAGCATGCGCTCCCCTTCCTCCGTCACCTCCCCGCGCTGAGCCTTGGTGAGCTCGGTGAACTCCTCGATGACGAGCTCGTCGCCGAGGATGCGCCACACGCCCACGAGGAAGCCGTCGACGAGGAGGGGGCAGTAGACCGTGTTCACCTGCCAGGTACGGCCACGGTTCGCGGGCGGGATCACTCGGGTGCGGTCGGCGTGGGAGAGGAGCAGGTTGTCGAACTCGGGCAGGAAGCGGGGCGGGGCCGGGGTGTCCGGATCGGGGCGCGGGGCTTCGGGGAGGTCGAAGAGCTCGACGCCGTTCTCGTCGCGGAAGGTGAGGAGCTGAGGGCGGAGTCGTTCGAAGGCGTCGCGCATCCGGGTCAGGCCGCACCAGGTCTGCATGTCCTTCACGGAGGCGGGTCCGAAGGCGCCCAGGTAGCGCAGCACCGTGGCATCGGGTGAGGCGGCCGGCTCGGTGGGACGGTCCAGCCACTGCTCGGCGGTGGTGAGAGAGACCTGGCCACTGCGGCCCCACAGTCCGCGCGGGGTGACCTGGACGAGGGGGAGCTTGCAGCGGGCGGCGACGGCCAGGGACTGCGGGTCGGCGTCCGGCCACTCGACGCTGAGGGCTTCGCGCAGCTGCTTCATGGTGCGGGGCTCGGTTTCGACGAGGTCGCGGGCGATGCCGGCGAGCCGGTCCAGGTCGACGCCGACGAGGCCCTTGCGGAAGTAGTTGATCTCGCGATCCCTGGCGGGCTGGACCAGCGGCCGCAGGGTGAGACTGTCGTCGGCGGTGTGCAGGTGGATCGTCGAGCGCATGGTGACGATCCGTACGACGGCGCGGTCGGCCAGCAGGCCGGACGGCTCGTCGGGCGTGAAGCCGTCGAGGCGGGCGGCGAGCGCGTAGTAGGGCGGCTTGACCTCCTGCGCCTGGAGGCCGACCAGATGCTCCACGGCCGCCAGGGCGGACAGCGGCGAGCGACGCAGCAGCAACTGCCGGTCGAGGGTGGCGCGGTTGAGGGCGCGGGTGCCGAGCACGGGGCCGGCCGCGGCCGTCGTCTTCTTGGTGCTGCGCTTCGTCATGCTCCGCACGCTAGCGAGGCTTGCGGACACCCTCGGTCCGCAACTCTCACGGAGTCCCGGATCACCTCACTGCTCCCGTGCCATTCGCCCCGTATATCCTGCACCGGAGATCACCCAGTCGTCGTCCAGACCGGGAGGCAGCCGCGATGTCCGAGCGACGCGCACGCCCCGCCTCGAAGAATCCCGTGAAGTCCGCCTGGCGCCGAGCCGTCACTCCCCCGCCGCAACCCGCGCCACCGGAGCCTGCGCCCGCGGCACGCACCACGGCCTCCGACTCCTCCGAGGTGGCGAGCGTCGTGCAGGCGGTGCTGTACCGGGACGGCGTGCGGGTGTCCGCCCCCGCCACCCTCGCCGAGACCTACCGCGAGCTGCGCGACCAGCCCTCCGGCATGGCCTGGATCGGCCTGGCCCGCCCCACGGAGGCCGAACTGCTATCCCTGGCCGCCGAGTTCGACCTGCACCCGCTCGCGGTCGAGGACGCGATGGAGGCGCACCAGCGGCCCAAGCTGGAGCGCTACGGCGAGACGCTGTTCGTGGTCCTTCGTGCGGCCCGCTATCTGGACGCACCCGAGGAGGTCGACTTCGGCGAACTGCATGTCTTCGTCGGCCCCGACTTCGTGATCACGGTCCGCCATGGCGCGGCCCCCGATCTGTCGGCGGTCCGCCAACGTATGGAGGAGACTCCGGAGCTGCTCAAACTCGGTCCGGAGGCGGTGCTCTACGCGATACTGGACGCGGTGGTCGACGGCTACGAGCCGGTGGTGGTGGGCGTTCAGAACGACATCGACGAGATCGAGACCGAGGTCTTCCGGGGTGACCCCGAGGTCTCCCGCCGTATCTACGAACTCTCCCGAGAGATGGTCGAGTTCCAGCGCGCCACCCGCCCGCTCGTCGGCATGCTGCACGGGCTGATGGCCGGCTTCTCCAAGTACGGCACGGACGAGGAACTCCAGCGCTACCTGCGCGACGTGGCCGACCACGTCACCCACACCAGCGAGCGCGTCGACGGCTTCCGCCAGGCCCTCACCGAGATCCTCACGGTGAACACGACGCTGGTCACGCAGCAGCAGAACGCGGAGATGCGGGCGTTGGCGGAGGCGGGGTTCGAGCAGAACGAGGAGATCAAGAAGATCTCGTCGTGGGCGGCCATTCTCTTCGCGCCGACACTCGTCGGAACGATCTACGGGATGAACTTCGAGCACATGCCGGAGCTGGGATGGACCTTCGGATATCCCTTCGCGATCGGCCTGATGGGTGTGGTCTGCGTGAGTCTGTACGTGATTTTCAAGCGGCGGGACTGGCTCTAGGCGGGGAGTGGCCCTCCAGAACCGTCCGGCGGGTCTGGCCGGACGGTTCTGGAGGGCAGGCTCAGCGCTTGAGCGTGAAGGTGAAGTGGCCGGAGAGCTTGCCGCTCAGCCGGGCTGCCGAAACGAACTTCCCCTCCGCGATCAGTCTCTCGACCTCGGCCCGTGAAAGACCACAGCCTTCAGCGATCAGTCGCACCGGCCGGACGGGGATCCGCGCCGCGAAGCGGACGGACACGTCGATCACCTCACGGTCCAGGTGATCCGATCCGCCGGTGTCGAGGCGCCAGGCGTTGTCCCAGTCGAGGGCGATGCGATTACGGCGCTGCACGACCGGATCCTGGAGCAACTCGGCGGCCAGACCGGGGTCGTTGTCGTGCAGCCGGTCCAGCAGGTCAGGTCGTACGGAGCGCACGTTCATCCGCTCCAGGACCGTGAGCTTCGCAGTCTCCCCGCAAGAGGTACAGAGGACGAGGAGCCAGGCGTCGAGGAGCTTGTGGTTCGCGTTGACGCGAAACTTGCCGTTCGCCCGGAAGCGCTCGGACGCGCACGTGTGGCAACGGCGGAGAACGAGTGGCAGGCAGGTGGGCATGACCACCCAGCTATTGAGCACAGGAGTACACCGGTTTCAGTGAGAAATCCGCAGCAAAAAGGAGCGCGGCGCACATGCGCGACGCGCGACAAATCAGCTCTCGGGAGGTCTCACACGGTGTACAACGGCACGTCCTTGCCTGGGCGACCTGGATCGGCAGCACGGTATTGGCGCGCGGCAGCGCCGCGCCACTGGTTTTCGAGCGCCTCACCAGGAGGTTCAGCACGCACGCGGCCACCGTTGCGCAGGTGATGACGCTGCGTCACGTTCAGGTGCTGTCACGTCTGGGCACCTCTGCGCGGTCCCACCTACGGAAGCGAGAGAAGGGATCGTGAGGATGAAGACCGTCATCGTGTGCGCCTCCGTGTCGCACGGCAATACGCGTCGCGTCGCCGACAGCATGGCCGGGGTACTCGGCGCGGAGGTCGTCGCGCCCGAGCGGGCCGACCTGGCGGAGCTGGCCGGGGCCGACCTCGTGGGATTCGGCTCGGGCGTCTTCTACGGCAGGCTCCACCCCCGGCTCACCGAGTTCGTCAAGGCACTTCCCGCCGGGCGGGGCCGGGCGTTCGTGTTCGCCACCAGCGGGCTCCCCGAGATTCCACCGGCGCCTTTCACCCGCCCCCTCGTGCAGCTCCTGAAAGGCAAGGGCTTCGAGGTGGACGGGAGCTTCTCGTGCCGGGCGTTCGACACCTGGACGCCGTTCAAGCTCGTCGGCGGCATCAACAAGCAGCGGCCGAACGCCGTGGACCTGGCCGCGGCGCGGGCGTTCGCCGAGAGGTCGCGGGACGGGCGAGGACCGGTGTCCTGACACCCGGGGTCGTGCTCGCCACGCCTCCGTTGGACGGGCCCCCGAGTCTCGCCGGGCTCCGGGCCAACTGGCCCCCGGGGGCTACACCATCCGGTGGCTTATGACCGTCGCGGCGTTATTCATATCACCGTATTTCCTATTCATTCCACTGTCCGGCTCTTGGTGCTGACCAACCGTCACGAGGCCCTGAACCAAGTCGAGGAGAGTGGAAGATGACGACATCGCCGAAATGGCGATCTGTTCTGGCGCCTGCGGCCATGGCTGCCGCGCTCGCCGCAGCCGCGCTGGCGAGCGCGGGCACCGCCCACGCCCAGGACGACACCACCCCGCACCCGCCGTACCCGGCCAAGCCCGCGCACCCGGCACACGGCGCCAAGCCGGCCTATCCGGTGCACCCGGAGAAGCCCGCCTACCCGGTGCACCCGGTCAAGCCCGAGTACCCGGTCAAGCCGGTGAAGCCCGAGTACCCGGCCAAGCCGGTCAAGCCTGAATACCCGGCCAAGCCCGCGTACCCCACGAAGCCGGTCAAGCCCGAGTACCCCGCCAAGCCGGTCAAGCCGGAATATCCGGTTCACCCCGTCAAGCCTGCTTACCCGGACAAGCCGGTGAAGCCCGAGTACCCGGCCAAGCCTGTTTACCCGGCCAAGCCGGTCAAGCCCGACTACCCGGCCAAGCCCGAGTACCCCGCCAAGCCAGTCAAGCCGGAATACCCCAGCAAGCCTGCGTACCCCACGAAGCCGGTCAAGCCCGACTTCCCCGCCAAGCCCGCGTACCCGGCGAAGCCCGTGAAGCCCGACTACCCCGCCAAGCCTGCGTACCCCGCGAAGCCCGTGAAGCCCGACTACCCCGCCAAGCCTGCGTACCCGGCGAAGCCCGTGAAGCCCGACTACCCCGCCAAGCCTGCGTACCCCGCGAAGCCGGTGAAGCCCGACTACCCCGCCAAGCCCGCGTACCCCGCCAAGCCAGTCAAGCCCGAATACCCCAGCAAGCCTGCGTACCCCGCCAAGCCAGTCAAGCCCGACTACCCCGCCAAGCCCGCGTACCCCGCGAAGCCCGTGAAGCCCGACTACCCGGCTAAGCCTGCGTACCCCGCCAAGCCGGTCAAGCCCGACTACCCGGCTAAGCCCGCGTACCCGGCGAAGCCCGTGAAGCCCGACTACCCCGCGAAGCCCGTAAAGCCCGACTACCCCGCGAAGCCAGTCAAGCCCGAATACCCGGCGAAGCCTGCCTACCCGGCAAAGCCGGTGAAGCCCGCCCACCCGGTCAAGCCCGCTTACCCCGCAAAGCCGGCCCACCCGGTAAAGCCCGTCAAGCCCGACTACCCGAGCAAGCCGGCCCACCCCGTAAAGCCCGTCAAGCCCGACTACCCCAAGCACCCCGACAAGCCCAAGCACTCCGGCCACGACAAGAAGCAGCACGGGTGGTGATGGCGGAGACGAGGAGCTGATCCTGGTCCCCTAGGGGATTCGCACGTCGGTTGAGGTGCCGGGCCCGTGCACTCGGGCCCGGCACACCGCTGTCGGTGGTCAGGGGATTTCCTGTTCGGCCCAGATGATCTTTCCGCCGGCCGTGTAGCGGGCGCCCCAGCGGTGGGCGAGTTGGGCCACCAGGAACAGGCCGCGGCCGCCCTCGTCCATGCTGCGGGCGTGTCGCAGTCGGGGGGCGGTGCTGCTGCCGTCGGCGACCTCGCAGGTCAGGCGGGTGTCGCGGAGGAGGCGTAGGCGGATGGGGGGTTCGGCGTAGCGGATGGCGTTGGTGACCAGCTCGCTCACGATCAGCTCGGTCGTCATGGCCAGTTCCGCGAACCCCCAGTCCGTGACCTGGCGGGTCGCCCTGGCCCGGAGGTCGGCGACGGCGGCCGGGTCGACGGGCACGTCCCACGAGACGACCTGCCCGGCGCCCAGGGCGTGGGTGCGCGCCAGGAGGAGGGCGATGTCGTCGGGCTGCGGCACGGGCACGAGTTCCCGCACCGCGGAGGAGCACAGCGTGTCGAGGTCGAGGTCCCGCCGGGACAGCAGTTCGCCGAGCCGGGACATGCCGCGTTCCACATCGCGGTCGGCATCCGCGACGAGGCCGTCGGTGTACAGGCCGAGCAGGCTGTTCTCGGCGAGTTCGATCTCGCCGGCCTCGAAGGCCATGCCGCCCAGCCCGAGCGGGGGCCCGGCAGGGGGTTCCGGGTAGGAGACCTGCCCGTCGGGCGCGATGACGACGGGCGGCGGATGTCCGGCCCGGGCCATCGTGCAGCATCGGGTGACCGGGTCGTACACGGCGTACAGGCAGGTCGCGCCGAGGAAGCCGGTCGTGCTCTGGTGGGCCGCCCCGGCCGTGTCGCCCTCGGGCCGCTCCTCGCTGAGGCGCAGTACGAGGTCGTCGAGGTGGGCGAGCAGTTCGTCGGGCGGCATCTCCATGTCGGCGAGGGTCTGTACGGCGGTGCGCAGCCGGCCCATGGTGGCCGCCGCGGTGATGCCGTGGCCGACGACGTCGCCGACGACGAGGCCCACCCGGGCCCCGGACAGCGGGATCACGTCGAACCAGTCCCCGCCGACCCCGCCGCTCGGGTCCGCCGGCAGATATGAGGAGGCCACCTCCAGTGCCGTACCGCCCGTCAGGGCTTGCGGCAGCAGGCTGCGTTGCAGGGTGACCGCGGCCGTGTGTTCCCGGGTGTAGCGGCGGGCGTTGTCGACGCACAGGGCCGCTCGGGCCACCAGTTCCTGGGCGACGAGGACGTCGTCGGGCTGGAACGAGACGGGATTGCGCGACCGTATGAAGGTGGTGAGGCCCAGGGTGGTGTTCCGTGCCCGCATCGGCGCGGAGATGAGGGAGTGCAGGCCGAACTCGCGGATGCTGGCCGCTCGCGCGGGTTGCTCGGAGGTCCACAGTTCGTCGGAGGGGTCGAGGACCGGGATGAGGATCGGCCCTCCGTCGATGAGCAGATGCGCGTCGTGCGGCGGCGGGACGAAGTCCACCCGCTCCCCCACCCGTGCCACGGCCTCCGGGCAGCCCTCGCGCACCGAGCTCATACCGGCCCGGCGCATCACCGGCTTGGCGGGGGCCGGGCCCGCGTCGGTCAGCCACGTGCCGTGCCCCTCGGTGCTGAGCACCGGCTCCAGCAGGTCCACGACGACGAAGTCCGCGAAGCGCGGAACGGCGAAGTCGGCCAGTTCCTGAGCCGTCCACAGCACGTCCAGCGTCGTACCGATGCGTGTTCCGGCCTCGCTGACCAGCGACAACAGCTGCCGGGCGTTCCACCGCTCGGTGACGTCCAGAACCATGTAGCAGACGCCGGTGATCGAGTTGTCGGGGTCCACGAGAGGGAAGAAGGAGGTGGAGTAGGCGTGCTGGCGGTGCGGGTCGGCCCAACTCCATCCCACGTACTCGTAGTCGGTGACGGGCAGGCCGGTTTCCAGGACCTTGCGCATCCGGCCCTCGATGGTCTCCGCCTGCAGCCCTGGCAGCAGTTCACTCAGCCGCCGGCCGAGGCGCTGCTCGCGAGGGACACCGCCGAAGCGTTCCAGGGTGTCGTTGAGCCAGACGTAGCGCAGCTCGGTGTCCATCACGGCCATGCCGACCGGTGAGCGGGTCAGGAATCCGTCGAGCATGGACTGGCCCACCGCCCACTGCTGCCGCAGCTCCCGTGCCGAGATCAGAAAGCACTCGTCCGCTGCGATGCGGAAGGACGCGGAGACCCGCAGGTCCACGTCGACGCGGCGGCCGTCACGGTGCCGTAGCGGTATGAGACCGTTCCAGCCCATGCCGGCCCGGCAGCGCTCGGCGACGCCGGCCGCACGGACCGGGTCACTCGGTATCGCGAGCAGCCGCGTGGCGGGCGAACCGACGATCTCGGCGGCGGGGTGGCCGAGGAGTTCCTCCGCGGCCCGGGTCCAGCCGATCACCACACCGCGTCCGGACACCACCGCCGCCGCGTCGGTGGACGCGTCGAAGAGGGCGCTCGGTCCTCCGGACGTGGGCGCCTGCGGTTCTTCTCGCGCATCATCCATGGGTCCTCACGCAGCGTCCATGGGTCCCGTCCTCCACACGACCATGTTCCTGCTTGTCCGGCCGATGTGCACGGGCCGACGGCCCCGGTCCCGTTGCATGGAGGTGCGGGCGGGCCCGGGCCCCTCGCCCGACGGCCTCTCACCGGGCAGGGCGGACAGGCCGGCGGGAGCATGGATGTGCCGTTCGCCCCAATCGTGGTACCCGACCGTGGCAGAGGCCGGCAGGCCGTGCCGGCGGTGAAGGAGGAGCTGGGATGACAGCTGGATCCTTCGAGTCCGCGGGCGGCGGCTACGCGCCGGAGCCGCCCCGGCCGACCGGCCTGCTCGATGTGCTGAGCGTGGCCGCGGTGGTCGTCGACGCCGACGGGCGCGTGGTGTTCTGGACCCCGCAGGCCGAGGAGCTCTTCGGCTACACCGCCGACGAGGCCCTCGGCACGCACGCGACGCGCCTGTTCATCCACCCCGACCAGCTGCCGGCCGTGGTGCAGCTGTTCACGGAGGTGCTGGAGACCGGCCGGAGCTGGGCCGGCACGTTCCCGGTGCGGCACAAGGACGGCAGCACCCGGCTGACGGAGTTCCGCAACATGCGGCTGCTGGACGATCTCGGTGACGTCTACGCCCTGGGCATCGCGGCCGACCACTCCCTGCTCCAGCGGGTCGAGACGGATCTGGCGCTGTGCGAGCGGCTGATCAACCAGTCCCCGATCGGGATCGCGCTCCTGGACCCGGACCTGCGCTATCTGCTGGTCAACCCGGGACTGGAGCGTATCGACGCCACCCCCGCGGAGGACCACGTCGGCCGTCGGCTGCGGGAGACGCTGCCGCTGCCCGACATCGACACGATCGAGTCCTGTCTGCGCCAGGTGCTCACCACCGGCACGCCGCTGCTGGACCAGTACCACGTGGGCCGCCCGCCGGCGGACCCCGAGACCGAGCACGCCTGGTCGCTGTCCTTCTATCGGCTGGAGGACCCGGGCGGGCGGGTCCTGGGCGCGGCGATCTCGTTCGTCGACGTCACCGAGCGGCACCGCGCGGCGGCCGAGGCCGACCGGGCCCGGCGGCGCCTGGCCCTGATCGCCGACGCCTCCACCCGGGTCGGCACCACGCTGGAGGTGGACCGGACCGCCCACGAGCTGGCGGAGGTCGCCACTCCCGAGCTGGCCGACGTGGTCGCCGTGGACGTCCTGGACGCCGCGCTGGCCTGCCGGCGCAACCGCAAGCCGGACAACGGCCCGGAGCTGTTCCGCGCGCTCGCGCTGAAGGCGTCCTACCCGAGCGCGGCGCTGCGCGCCGCCGACTCCCCCGGTGACCTCGCCGCGTACGACGGCGACCGGCTGGTCACCCTGTGCGTGCACACCGGCCGGCCGATCCTCGTACGCCATGTCGGCGAGCAGGATCTGCCGCGTATCGCCAAGGACGCCGAGGCCACCGCCCTGCTGGCGCAGGCGGGCGTCCACTCCTATCTGGCGGTGCCGTTGATCGCGCACGGCGAGGTGCTCGGCGCCCTGGACCTCAAGCGCACCCGCAATCCGTTGCCGTTCGACCAGGACGACGTCGTGCTCGCCAGTGAGCTGGCCGGCCGGGCCGCCGTGGCCATCGACAACGCCCGCTGGTTCCAGAGCGTGCGCAACACCTCCCTGACCCTCCAGCGCAGCCTGCTGCCCGACCATCCGCCGCACCACACGGGCCTGGAGCTCGCCTCCCGCTACCAGCCCGCCCAGGCCACCAGCGAGGTCGGCGGCGACTGGTACGACGTCATCCCGCTGGAGGACGACAAGACCGCGCTGGTCGTCGGCGACGTCATGGGCAACGGCATCGACGCCGCCGCCACCATGGGCCGGCTGCGCACCGCCACCTGTGCCTACGCCGACCTCGACCTCGAGCCCGGTTCCGTGCTCCAGCACCTGGACAAGATCACCTGCGATCTGGAGCACTACATCGTCACCTGCCTGTACGCGGTGTACGACCCCCGCACCAGGCAGTGCCACATCGCCAACGCCGGGCACATGCCACCCGCGCTGGCCCGCCCCGGCCGCGCCCCGGAGCTGCTCGAACTCCCGGCCGGCGCCCCGCTCGGGGTGGGCGGCATCCCGTTCGGGACCACCACGGTCGAGCTGGGTCCCGGTGATCTGCTGGTCCTCTACACCGACGGCCTCGTCGAGACCCGGCTCCACCCCATCGACGACCGCCTGAGCGTCCTCCTCGGCTTCCTCGACGAACCCCGCAGGCCGCTGGAGGAGACCTGCGATCTCCTGCTGTACGGCCTGCGCCACCCCGACGACCACGACGACGTGGCTCTTCTCGTGGCGCGGGTGCTGTAGACCGGTTCGGTCCCGTCCCGGGGAGCGGGCCCGCCTTGCCCGCGGCGTGCGCCCGGCGCACGCTGTTCCTATGGGTGCTCAGGAGGGCCCTACGCTCATCGGCTCCGTACAGCGCGCCTTCCGCCTGCTGGAGGCGATGAGCGCGCACGAGAACGGCGCGCCGGCCAAGCAGCTGGCTCGGGAGACGGGCCTGCCCCTGGCCACGGCGTACCACCTGCTGCGGACGCTGGTCCACGACGGATATGTGCGCAAGCTCGACGACGGCGGGTTCGTCCTGGGCGACCGGATCGGCACCCTGCACACATCGGGCCGGGCGCAGGCGCTGCTCAGCCGGATACGCCCGACGCTCGCCGCGCTGCGGGACGAGCTGTCGACCGCCGCGTACCTCACCTTCTACGAGGAGGGCGAGATCCGGGTCGCCGAGATCGTGGACGGTCCCCGCGCTCCCCGGGTCGATCTCTGGGTGGGGTTCGAGGACGCGGGGCACGCCACGGCGCTGGGCAAGTCCGTGCTGCGGGAGCTGGACGAGGAGTCACGCAAGGACTACCTGTCCCGGCATCGGCTCGCGGACCTCACGCCCAGGACCATCACCGACCCTCCGGAGCTCATCCGGCGGCTCGACTCCGAGCCCCTGGCCCCGGCGGTCACGGACATGGAGGAGTACGCCCTCGGCACGGTCTGCGTCGCGGTGCCCGTCTACAGCGGGGGCACCCTCGGTTCGCTCGGAGTGTCGCTGCGGGCCGACCGGCGCACCCGGCTGGAGGAGACGCGGGCCCGCCTGGAGGAGGTCCGGGCGCGCCTGCTCCCCACCGCGAGCCGCGTGACCCGGGGCCTCTCGCTCACTATCTGAAATCCGTGTCCTTGTCCCATCCGGGGTCGAACCGATTTCCTGAATAAAGCGGACATAACCGCCGGAACTATGCCCCGTGCGCACAGGTGAGGACATCCCACAAGACATGAGCCAGGCCCCACACCACGGTCGCTACCACTGGCCGAGGCGACTGGTCGCCGCTACGCCCGTACTGCCCATCCTGATCGTCTCCGCGATCGTGCTCGTCGATCTCGTCTGCGGCTCGGGGATGACCTGGCTGCCGCTTCTCGCCGTGGGTCCCGCGCTCGCGGCCACCACCAACGGGCCGCGCGGAGTCCTGTGGCTGGGGCTTCTCGCCGCCGCTCTGGGCGCGATCCTCGGCATCCGTGACGACGCCGGAGCCCGCGAGCTGGCCGTCGTGCTGGCCGCTCTGCTGGCCGTCACCCTGGCCGGGAGCCTGGCCAGCGCGCTGCGCGGGCGGCGCGAGCGGGTGCTCGCCGCCGTACGTTCCGTCGCGGAGGCCGCCCAGCACGCGCTGCTGCAGCCGGTGCCGGCGACCGTCGGGCCGTTCCAGGTCGCGGTCCGCTACAGCGCCGCCGCGGCGGAGGCCCGGATCGGCGGCGACCTGTACGCGCTCGTGTCCACGCCGTACGGTGTCCGGCTGATCGTCGGCGACGTGCGCGGCAAGGGGCTGCCGGCGGTGGGGACCGCGGCTCTGGTGCTCGGGGTGTTCCGCGAGGCCGCGTACGACGAGCCCGACCTCCTCGCCGTCGTCGCACGCATCGAGCGCAGCCTGGCGCGCAACCTGGGCAGCGACGACTTCGTCACCGCCGTGGTCGCCGGGTACCCCCGGGACGGGCAGCTGGAGGTGGTCAACTGCGGTCACGCGCCGCCGCTGCTGGTGCGTGACTCCGTCGTCGTGGCGGTCGACCCGGAACGTCCGGCCCCGCCCCTCGGGCTGCGCACCCTCTCGGGTGAGACGCCGGCCCTGCATGTGCTGCCCTTCGCCGACGGGGACCAGCTGCTGCTGTACACCGACGGCGTCACCGAGGCCCGCGACCACAAGCGGGAGTTCTACCCGCTCGCCGAAGGGCTGGAACGGCACACGTGTGACGAACCCGCACACACCGTCACCGCCCTCCACGACGAGCTGCTGGCCCATGTGGGCGGCCGGCTCCACGACGACGCGGCACTGCTGCTGCTCCGCATGCCGGCCCCGGCCGGCACCCCCGCCGACCGTGAGGTGCCCGAGGCCGGACGCGTCGGTTCCTGCTCGCCGTAGTACCGCAGGGCGCGGGAACTGCGCGACCGGCAACAACGGCGCCGCACCCGAACGACGGCACGACCCGGCACCCCCTCCCGGCCCTCCCCACGGAACGAACCGTGCCCAGCCCGTCCAACGGTGTTAGAAATGAGGCATGGCCGCAGTTATCGGCCGCCTGCGGTCGCTGGTGAGCCTGCGTACCGTCGCCCGGCAGGTCTTCGTGCTGCAGGCGGCGATCGTCGTCCTCCTGGTCGCCGCCGCCGTGGTGGCACTGGTGCTGCAGGTCCGCACCGACACCAGACGGGAAGCAGGCAACCGGTCCCTCGCCGTGGCCGAGTCCTTCGCGAACGCGCCGGGCGTCGTGGACGCCCTGGCGGATCCGGATCCGAGCGCCGCGCTCCAGCCACGTGCCGAGGAGGCGCGCGACGCGACCGACGTGGACTTCATCGTCGTGATGAGCACGGACGGGATCCGCTACACCCACCCCAACCCCGACCGGATCGGCAAACACTTCGTCGGCACCATCGCACCGGCCCTGGCGGGCGGGGTCGTACGGGAGACGTACACCGGCACCCTGGGGCCGTCCGTGCGCGCCGTGGTCCCCGTGACCGACGGCGACGACAAGGTCGTCGGGCTGGTGTCCGCCGGGGTGACGCTGGCCAGCGTGGGTGGGGTCGTCGACAACCAGCTGCCGGTGCTGCTCGGCTCGGCGGCGGCCGCCCTCGCGCTGGCCACCGGCGGCACCGCGCTGGTCAGCCGGCGTCTGCTGCGCCAGACGCACGGGCTGGGGCCCGCCGAGATGACACGGATGTACGAGCATCACGACGCCGTCCTGCACTCCGTACGGGAGGGCGTCCTGATCATGGACGGCCGCCGCCGGCTGGCGCTGGCGAACGACGAGGCGCGCCGGCTGCTCGGGCTGCCCGCGGACGCGGAGGGGCGGCCCTGCCCCGACCTGGGCATCGCGCGCGACCTCGCCGGACTGTTCGCCTCCGGGCGGGACGCCACCGACGAGGTGCACCTGGCCCGGGGCCGGCTGCTGGCCGTCAGCCAGCGGTCGACCGACCAGGACGGCGGTCCGCCGGGCAGCGTGGCCACCCTGCGGGACACCACCGAGCTGCGGACGCTGACCGGCAGGGCGGACGTGGCGCAGGAGCGGCTGAAACTGCTGTACGACGCGGGTCTGGAGATCGGCACCACCCTGGATGTCACCCGCACCTCGCAGGAGCTGGCCGACTTCGCGGTGCCGCGGTTCGCGGACTTCGTCTCGGTCGACCTGGCGGATCCGGTGCTGCGCGGCGGGGAGCCGAAGGAGGGCCGTGCGGACATGCGCCGGGTCGCCTTCCGGGGCGCACGGGACGGCAGCCCGCTCTATCCGATCGGCAAGCTGATCCACTTCCGCGAGGGCACGCCGCAGGCCTTCGGATTCGGTACGGGCGATTCCGTGCTGGAGGCGGACATGCCCGCCTTCTCCGGCTGGCAGGTGCAGGATCCCGAGAACGCCCGCCGCATCGTGGGTTTCGGCATCCACACGATGCTCACGGTCCCACTGCGCGCCCGCGGCGTGATCATGGGGATGGCCACCTTCTGGCGCGCCGACCGGCCCGAGCCCTTCGAGCAGGAGGACGTGTCCCTCGCGGAGGAGCTGGTGGCTCGCGCCGCCGTCAGCATCGACAACGCCCGTCGCTACACCCGCGAGCACACCCTGTCGGTCACCCTCCAGCGCAGCCTGCTGCCCCGTGCGCTGCCCGACCAGAGCGCCCTGGACGTCGCCTACCGCTATCTGCCCGCGCACGCCGCGCAGGGCGGCGTCGGCGGGGACTGGTTCGACGTGATCCCGCTGCCGGGGGCGAGGGTGGCGCTGGTCGTGGGGGACGTCGTGGGACACGGACTGCACGCGGCGGCGACGATGGGGCGACTCCGTACGGCGGTCCACAACTTCTCCACCCTGGACCTGCCGCCCGACGAACTCCTCGGACATCTGGACGAGTTGGTCGCCCGGATCGACCAGGACGAGGACGACGGCGACAACGAGAGCGCACCTGTCACCGGGGCCACCTGCCTGTACGCCGTGTACGACCCGTCCACCGGGCTGTGCACCCTTGCCCGCGCCGGCCACCTCGAACCCGCGCTCATCCACCCCGACGGCGACGTCGAGTTCCCGGCCGTCGCCGGCGGGCCGCCGCTGGGCCTGAGCGGCAGCCTGCCCTTCGAGGCGACCGAGCTGCGGCTGCCCGAGGGCAGCGGGCTGGTCCTGTACACGGACGGACTGGTCGAGCGCCAGGGGCAGGACATCGACGAGGGCCTGGAGCGGCTGCGCGGGGCACTCGCGGCGACGCCGCCGACGGGCGGCCGGACGCCGGAGGAGACGTGCAAGGCCGTACTGGAGACCCTGCTGCCGGAGCGGCCGCGCGACGACATCGCCCTCGTCGTCGCCCGGACGCGGCTGCTCAGCCCCGATCACTCGGCGACCTGGGACGTCCCGGACGACCCCTCCGCCGTGGCCCGGGTCCGGGCGGCGGCCACCCGGACGCTGGACGACTGGGGTCTGTCGGAGGAGGCGTTCACCACCGAGCTGATCCTCAGTGAGCTGGTCACCAACTCGCTGCGCCATGCCACCGGCCCCATCCGCGTCCGCCTGATCCGCGACCGCGCCCTGATCTGCGAGGTCTCCGACGGCAGCAGCACCGCCCCCCACCTGCGCAGCGCGGCCGCGACGGACGAGGGCGGCCGGGGGCTGTTCCTGGTGTCGCAGTTCGCCGAGCGCTGGGGCACCCGGTACTCGGCGGCGGGCAAGGTGATCTGGACGGAACAGCCCCTGGCGGATCCGGGGGCCGCTCCGGCCGAGTCGTAAGGACGGTTACGGCCGTGACAGCCGTAGGCAGCCGTCGGCTCAGGTCTTGCGCGGGCGCGGCTCCTTCTGCGCCAGCAACTGCTCCCGCAGTGCCGTCAGCTGGTGGGAGTGCTCGACCGCCCGGGTCTCGTCCAGGGTGGTCAGGGCGAGGACGAGGGCGTCGGCGACGACGAGGCCGGTCAGGGCCTCGTTGGTGTTGCCGGTCGGGGTGTGGGGGGCGGTGAGGACGGCGTCGACGCGGTCCTCGAAGACCCCCCCGAGCTCGTCGGTCACGAAGACGACCCTGGCGCCGACCGCGCGCGCCCGCTCGACGACGACGTTCAGCTCGGCGAGCCGGCGCCCCGGCTGGAAGACGACGACGGCGTCGCCCTGCCCGAGTGTGAGCAGCGGGTCGGCGAGGGCGAAACCGGTCTCTCCGACGAAACGGGACCGGCGCCCGATCCGGCCGAGGGACAACGCCAGGTGCCGGGCGGCGAGTTCGCACGCGGCGACGCCGTAACAGAACACCTCACGCGCCTCCGCGAGCACCTCGACCGCACGCTTCAGCGCGTCGGCGCCGGTCAGCCGCCGGCACTGGTCGATGCGTTCCTGCGTCTCGTCGAAGACGTCGTTCCAGATGCCCTCCAGGTCCTGCCCCACGTGCGCGATGCGCTGCTGGAGCCGCACCTCGGGGGCGAGCGCGGAGGTGAAGTCGGCGGCGAGTTCCCGCTTGAGCGCGGGCAGGCCGGCGTATCCGAGGCGCTGCAGGGCGCGTACGACGGTGGCGTTGCTGGTGCCGCTGGCCGCGCCCAGTTCCTGCGCGCTGGCGAACATCAACTGCTCGGCGGGGGCACTGGCGAGGTACTGGGCGACGGTCCGTTCCGACGCCGACAGCTCCTCCCACATGTCGCGGACGGCGGCCCGCAGCCGCGTGAGACCCCCGGGTCCCGCACTACCGGATTCTGGATTCTTCATTACAGGTATTGACTCTCACGTTTCGGCCATTACGCTCTGAACATCTCGTTCCAAGGTGAAGAATTTTCGGAACAGACGTTACAGCACTGACGTGTCCCCGAGGAGCCCCGCGTGAAACAGAGCTTGCCGGTCATCGAGATCTCCGGGACCCCCCTCGAACGGGGACGACAGTACGGCGAGGCCGTGGCCCCCCAACTCGGGATCGCGCTCGGCTACTACGCGGAGGCGTTCGGCGTGTCCTCCGGCCTGACCTGGCGCCAGGTGACCGCCCGGGCCGCCCGCTGGCTGAAACCGGTCGGCGACCACGCCCCGCACCTGCTGGAGGAGATGCAGGGCATCGCGGACGGTGCCGGCCTGGACCTGCTCGACATCCTGGCCCTGAACGCCCGCGGCGAGGTCATCTACGACGAGTCCTTCGCCCTGATGCGCGAGGAGGAGCCCGCCGAGGGCTGCACCTCCTTCGCCGTGTACGGCCCGGCCAGCGGCGACGGGCACGTGTGGGCCGGGCAGAACTGGGACTGGCGGGCCGGCGTCGCCGACACCGTCGTCATGCTGCGGATCGTCCAGCCGCCCAAGCCCACCCTGATCATGCAGGTGGAGGCCGGCCAGATCGGCCGCCAGGGCGCCAACTCGGCCGGGATCGCGCTCAACGCCAACGGCCTCGGCGGGCGGTTCGGAGAGGCCGTCGGCCTGCCGCAGACCGTGGTCCGCCGCAGCGTCCTCGACCAGGCGAACATCAGCGACGCGCTGGACGTGCTGTGCCACACCCGCGCGCACATCGCCAGCAACGCCCTCGTCACCTGCCGCGAGGGCTTCGCCATCGACCTGGAGACCACCCCGGCCGGCCACGGCTGGCTGTACCCCGACGACGGGCTCCTGGTGCACGGCAACCACTACCAGGCGGGCATCCCCGCCGCCCTCGCCGACGGCTACCGCCCGATCGCCGCCGACTCCCTGGTGCGCGTACCCCGTGCCGAGCAGGGCCTGCGACGACTGCGTGACTCCGGCGGCGCCGACGAGTCGCGCAAGCTGATCAAGGACGCACTGTCGGACCACCTCGGTTTCCCGGAGTCGCTGTGCACCCACGCCGACCCGCGCAAGCCCGCCGTCAGGCACTGGACGACCCTCGTCTCCTCCTGCGTCGACCTCACCGCCGGCGACTACCACGTCACCGCCGGCACCCCGTGCGACCGCGAGTACCAACACCTGCCCTGGAACCTCTACGACGGCCCCCACGCCCCTAACTGACGCACCATCACCAAGCCTTGCCCATCCCCCCGCTCCCGTTCACCTTCCCCGCTCAGGAGCCCCCGCAATGAAGCTCAGAACCGCCACTACCGCCGCCGGTGTCGCCGGGGCGATGGCCCTGCTCGCCGCGTGCAGCGGTGCCACCACCGGTACCTCCGCGAGCGGCGGCAGGTCCGCCGACGCCGCCGACCTCAGACTCACACCCACCACCCCGCAGGCCGCCGAGCCCGTTGCCGCCGTGAACTGGCTGCTGGAGGACGAGCCGGACTCCCTGGACCTCGACACCCAGGGCGGCAGCGCGGGCCGCACCGTGCTCACCAACGTCTGCGAGCGCCTCTACCAGCTCCAGCCCGACATGTCCGTACGCCCCTTCCTCGCCCGGCAGACCGCCCGCCCCGACGCGACCCACCTGGTCCTCACCCTGCGCGACGACGTCACCTTCCACGACGGCTCGAGGATGACGGCGGACGACGTCCTGTTCAGCCTGAAGCGGCACGCGGCACCGGAGATGGAGCAGTCGGACGAGTTCGCCAACGTCTCCGCCATGCGCAAGACCGGCGAGGACGAGATCACGATCACCTTCAAGGAGCCCGACGCCCTGTTCACCAAGGCGCTGGCCGGTGACGCCGGGCTCGTCTACAACCGGGAGCAGGTGGAGAAGGCCGGCAAGGACTTCGGCACGCCCGGTCAGGGCGACGCCTGTTCCGGGCCGTACGAGCTGTCCGGCTGGAAGTCCGGCGACTCGATCACGCTGACCCGCGCCGACTCCTACTGGGGCGAGAAGCCGCTCACCGGCAAGGTCGTCTTCCGCTGGGCCGACGACAGCGCGATGGTCAACGCGCTCGCCACCGGAGCGGCCGACGGCACCTACGCCGACAACATAGGCACCGCGGCCGCCCTGCGCGGCAAGAAGGGCCTCGACGAGTACTTCGGCCCGAGCACCTCGACCCTCGCGCTCATCCCGACCGAGCGCGGCGGCCTCGCCGACCCCGACATCCGCAGGGCCCTCTCGCTCGCCCTGGACCGCTCGGGCATCGCCAAGTCCGGCTACGGCGGCCTGGTCGAACCCTGGGCCACCCCGGTCGGCTCCGGCGCCTGGGGCTATGAGAAGGCCACCTTCGCCGCCGCCCAGAAGCAGCTCACCGACGCCCCCGCAAGCCCGGACGCGCAGGACCTCGCCAAGGCGAAGGAGCTGGTGAAGAACGCCAAGAAGGCGCCCGACGAGCCGATCGTCATCGGCACCGACAGCAGCCAGGGCCGTATGGTCATCGCCAACGCCGTGCGCGCCGCGCTGACGCAGATCGGGCTCGAGGGCCGGATCAAGACCGTCCCGGCCGCCCAGTACGGCGAGTTCTACGGCGACAAGGAAGCCCGCGCAGACATCGACGTCCTGGTGGCGGACTGGTACATCTCCAAGAGCGACCCGCTCGGCTTCTACGACAACGGTCTGTCGGACAGTTCCAACAACTGGGTCGGGTTCAGGAGTTCGGCGTACGACGCCAAGCTCAAGGAGGGCCTGCGCACGCTGGACGACGCCAAGCGCGCCGCCCTCGCGATCGACGTGCAGCGGCAGTTCGCGGACGCGGCCGTGTGGATCCCCGTCGCGCAGGTGCCCACGGCGCTCGTCATCGACGACAAGCTGACCGGTCCGCCCGCCTCGATGGCGTACCTCTACCACCCCTGGGCCGCGAAGCTCGGCGCGAAGAAGGGCTGAGCGCTGATGTTCGCCTCGATCGGACGGCGGCTCGCGGGACTGCTGGCCACGCTGCTGGCCTCGTCCTTCGTCATCTTCGCCGCCGTGTACGCAGCTCCCGGCGACCCCGCCGTGTTCCTGGCGGGGGGCCGCGACAAGCTCACCCCGGAGCGGCTGGCCGCCGTGCGGGAGCAGTACCACCTCGACGAGCCGCTGGTAGTCCAGTACGGCCGCTGGCTGTGGGACTGCCTCCACCTCGACCTCGGCCGCTCCTTCCAGTACGGCGACCAGGTCTCCGACCTGCTGACGTCCCGCTTCCCGACGACGCTCGCGCTGGTCGGCTACGCCACGGTCCTGTTCGTCGTCCTGGGGGTCGGCGCCGGAGTGCTCGCCGCGGTCCGGCGCGGCAGTTGGGTGGACTCCGCCGTCGTCGGCACCACCACGCTCACCGCCTCCGTTCCCTCGTTCGTGGGCGGTATCGCACTGGTCGCCTTCTTCGGGGTGCGGCTGGGCTGGTTCCCGGTGACGGGCAGCGGCGAGGGCTTCGGCGGGACGCTGCACCATCTGACGCTGCCCGCCCTCGCCATGGCGCTCGGCGCGGTGGCCGTCATCTCCCGGGTCACCCGGCAGGCGATGGTCGAGGCGGGCTCGGCCGACCATGTCGAGGTGGCCCGCGCGGCCGGGCTGCCGGAGCGGCAGATCATCCGCCGGCACGTGCTGCGCAACGCGCTGGGCCCGGTCGTCACCATGTGCGGCCTGGTCACCGCGGGGATGCTGGCCGGCACGGTGGCGATCGAGACCGTCTTCGGCCTGAGCGGCATCGGCTCGCTGCTGGTCGGTGCCGTGAACAGCCATGACTTCCCGGTCGCCCAGGCGGTGCTGCTGCTGATGGTCGCCTGCTACATCCTCGTCACCACCCTCGTGGACCTCGTGCACCCGCTGCTCGACCCACGCCTGAAGGCCATGAGGAGCCCCGCATGACCGCCGTATCCGCCGATGTGCTGCTCCCGGCCCGCCGCAGGCGCGCCCGCCGCCGTCCCGTCCTCGTGATCGTCGGGGCCGGCTTCCTGGCCCTCGTCGTCCTGGCCGCCGCCTTCGCCCCGCTGCTCGCGCCGTACGCGCCCGACGCCGTGGACCTGTCGTCCTCCCTGGTCGGCACCACCGGCGACCACCTGCTCGGCACCGACGCCTCCGGGCAGGACCTGCTCTCGCGGGTCCTGTACGGCGCCCGTACCAGCCTGATCGCCCCGCTCGCGCTGCTGGCCATCGCCGCGCTGCTCGGCGTCACCCTGGGCACGGTCGCCGCCTGGCGCGGCGGCTGGGTGGACACCTTGGTGTCACGGGTGACGGACGTGATGTATGCCTTCCCCGGCCTGCTGTTCGTCGTGCTGATCATCGCCGTGTTCGGCGCGGGTATCACCACGTCGGTCCTGGGCCTGGGTCTCGCGTTCGCGCCGACGATCGCCAAGTACACCCGCAGTGTGGCGCTGGCCGAGCGGTCCAAGCCGTACGTCGACGCCTATCGCGTCCAGGGCATGGGCGGCCTGCGCATCTGCGTACGGCATCTGGTGCCCAATCTCGCCCGGTCGATCGTCGGGTACCTCGTCGTGCTGTTCGGCGAGGCCCTGATGAGCCTGGCCACTCTCAGCTATCTGGGGTTCGGTTCCCAACCACCCAGCTCCGACTGGGGGTTGATGGTCCAGGAGGGCCAGGCCGCCATCGTCCAGGGCGCCCTGCTGCCCGCGCTGGTGCCGGGCACCGCCATCGCCGCCGTCGTGGTGGCCTTCAACGTGGTCGGGGTCTGGGCCGCCGACCGGCTCGGCGCCAGGAGGTAGCCCGCGATGCTGCTCGACATCCAGAACCTGACCCTGGGCCTGCCGGGTGCGGCCCGGCCCCTGCTCGCCGACGTGAGTCTGCGGGTCGGCTCCGGGGAGACCGTCGGCCTCGTCGGCGAGTCCGGCTCGGGCAAGTCCACCACCGCGAAGACGGTGCTGCGGCTGACGCCCGAGGAGGCGACGGTCACCGGCCGTGTGCTGGTCGACGGCACGGACGTGCTCGGCCTGAACGGGGCCGGGCTGCGCGAACACCGGGCCGGCACGGTCGCGATGGTCCACCAGGACCCGCGCTCCGCCCTCAACCCGGTGCGCCGGATCGGCGACTTCCTCGTCGAACGGCTTCTGCGCACCGGTCGTGCGGGCGACCGGCGTGCGGCGCGCGAGAAGGCCGTCGAACTCCTCGGCGCCGTGGGCCTGTCCGACCCCGAGCGGCGCTTTCGTCAACGGCCGCACGAAATGTCCGGCGGAATGCTCCAGCGGGTGGTCATCGCCGGGGCCCTCGCCGCCGAGCCCCGGCTGCTGCTGGCCGACGAGTCCACCAGCGCGCTCGACGTCACCACCCAGGCGGAGATCCTCGCCCTGCTGCGCACCCTGCGCGAGGAACGGGACCTGGGGATGCTGTTCATCACCCACGACCTGCATCTCGCCGCCGCGTTCTGCGACCGCGTGTACGTCATGTACGCGGGCCGCGTCGTCGAACAGCAGGACGCGGAGCGCCTCTTCACCCACGCCCGCCATCCGTACACCCGTGGCCTGCTCGCCTGCTCCCCCGAACTCGGCGACACCGCACGGGCGTTGCAGCCGATCCCCGGTCGCCCCCCGTCCCTGTCCGACGCGTTCACGGGCTGCCCCTTCGCGACACGCTGCGAGCACGCCGAGCCGGAGTGCACCACCTGGCTCCCGGAGCCGGTCGCGGTCCCCGGCGGCGGGAACGCCGCGTGCCGAAGGCTCGCCGACCTGTCCGAGGAGCCCACCGAGCCGCCACTCGCCACCGTCCCGTCGGCGCCCCTGGCCAAGAGGAGCACAGCATGACCGCGACCGAGACCCGACCCGAGGCGTCTCCGCGTATGGCGGACGGCAGGAAGAGCATCCGCCGCCACCTGCCCGACCTGACCTACGCACACGACCCCGGCCCGGACACCGACCACGCCGAGGCATCCGCCGAGTCACGACCGGCCGTCGCCCCACCCTCCCCGGCCGACAGGAGCACGCCGTGACCACGACCGACACCCGGCCCGAGGCGTCCCTGCTCGTGGCCGACGGCCTGACCAAGACCTACCGGCTGCCCGGCGGCGACCGCCTCACCGCCGCCGACCAGGTCTCCTTCACCGTCCCGCGCGGCGGCTCGCTCGGTGTGGTCGGTGAGTCCGGGTCGGGCAAGAGCACCGTCGCCCGCATGCTGGTCGGCCTGGTGCGGCCGGACGCCGGTACGGTCGCGGTGGACGGCCGGGACCGTGCCGCACGGCCGTCGCCGAGTCGGAGCCGGGCGGCGCACCGGCTCGCCCGTGCCCGCGAGATCCAGATGGTCTTCCAGGATCCCTACGTCTCGCTCGATCCGCGCCTCACCGCCCGCCAGTGCCTGCGCACCGCCCTGCGTCTGCACGGCCGCGATGCCGACGACCGGCAGGTCGCCGACCTCCTGGACCAGGTGGGCCTCGGCGCCCGGGAGGCGGGGGCGCACCCGCACGAGTTGTCCGGCGGTCAGTGCCAGCGCCTGGCCATCGCGCGGGCCCTCGCCGTCGATCCGCGCGTTCTCGTCCTGGACGAGGCGGTCGCCGCGCTGGACGTGTCGATCCAGGCGCAGATCCTCCACCTGCTCGGCGAGATCCGGCGGGACACGGGGGTGGCCCTGGTGTTCGTCAGCCATGACCTGGCCGTCGTCCGGCACATCACCGACGAGACGGTGGTGATGCGGCGCGGCAGGGTGGTCGAGCAGGGCCCGACGGACCGGGTCCTCGGTGCGCCCGAGGACCCGTACACCCGCCTCCTGCTGGCCTCCGTACCGCGCCGGGGCTGGGATCCGGCCGACGCGGTACGGGCCAGGGCCCAGGCGGACGCCGCGTGACACCACGGGGCCCGCGCGGCCCGTCGGGGTCTCAGTCCGCGTGCGCCTCCAACGCGGCCCGCACCCCGGATTCGAGGGCGCCCTCGATCCACGACGGCTTCACCGAGGTGTGGTCCCCGGCGAAGTGGAGCGGCCCCTCGGCGGTGCGGATGGCTTCCAGCAACTCCGTGTGCTGGCCGGGCAGCAGCACGGACGCCTCGCCGTACGCGTACGGGTCGCGCAGCCAGCTCTGGGTGCGCCCGGCGCCGGTGTAGAAGACCTCGACGCGCCGGCCGTAGACCTGCTGCAGGCCCCGCAGCGCGTGCGGGTAGCGGGCGTCCTCGTCGAGGGAGTCCCAGCGGGACGCGTCGTCGGCCCAGCTGTAGGACGCGAGGACGACGCCGCCCTTGCTGCCCTCGATCGGGTGGGACGGGTTGATCATGAAGCGGTTGGAGTTGTCGGAGACCGAGCCGCCGCCGATGATGTGCGCGGCCTCGGGCTGGTCGCGGCCGGCCCAGCGGTTGGCGGCGTAGTGGGCGCGCTGGGCGTCGCTGATGTGGCCGTCCGGGACGGACGGGTGGGCGCCCAGGAGGCTGCCGTCGGCCGGGGCCTTGCCCTTGCGGTAGTCGTCGTAGAGCCCGGGCCGTACGGCGTCGAGCTCCCGTTTCCAGTCGGCCTCGGTGAACTCCCACCAGCGCAGCCCGAATTCGAGGAGCACCTTGGTCGCGCTGTCGTAGTGCAGCTCGGCGACCGCGCGCCGCTTCCTGTACGACATCAGCGGGCTGACCTGCACCTGCCGGAGCCCCGAGAACGGCACGGTGACGATCGCGAGGTCGCCGGTGAACTCCTCGCGCACCACCTTGCCGTCGCGTCCCTCGGAGACGGTGTCGATCCAGACATGCGGGCCCTTGGCGTGGACGTGGGAGGTGTCGTCGGCGCCGGGCCGGTCCGGTGCCCAGTACTCGATGTGGGTCGCGCGCCGGTCCAGGCGCAGGACGTCGGCGACCTCCTTCAGCAGCGCGTCCGGAAGCGTCGCGGTGCCGCCGATCAGCTCCCAGAACTCGGTGTCGGGGCTGATCAGGGACTGGCTGATGAAGCTGTGGATGAAGGAGAGCGGCAGCCGTGAGGTGAGGTTCTCCAGCGTGCCGATCAGGTCGATGGTCCGCTCGTCGAAGCCCGCCTCCTCGGTCAGGAACCGGTACATCGACCAGTCTCCGTACTTCTGCACGACCCGCGCCCAGCCCTTGACCCGCTCCGGCATCGGCTTGTCGACGCGCTTGCCGTCCGGACCGACGGTGCTGAACTCGTCGCGTACGGGGTCCAGGGCGCGGCGCAGGATGGTGCCGGAGGGGGTGTCCCAGTACGCGCGCGGGACGCCGAAGGAGCGGTTGATCCTGCGGGGTGACCTCGCGTACGCGGAGCGGCGCACGCGGACACCGTTGACGTGCAGCCAGGCGTTGTTGACGGGCTTGCCCTCGCCGTCGACGTCGACCAGGTGGAACCGGCGGCGTTTCACGTCGAGTTGGTCGATCAGGGTCATCACCAGCGGGTGGCTGCCGGGGATGCGCATGGCGCCGGCCTCCGCGTACTGGGCCGGGTCGGCGAACGCCTGGGCCGCCTGCTCGTGGCCGCCGGTGCGGAACGTCTTGATGCGGCCGCCGACGCGGTTGCCGTTGGCTTCGACGAGCGTGACCCGGTGTCCGGCCCGCTTGAGCAGCCAGGCGGCGACGAGACCGGCCGGTCCGGCACCGATGACGAGGACTCTCTTGGCCGTCTTGGTCTTCGCGCGCGGCAGCCCGGAGTCGAGGATCTCCCGATACCCCGGGACGAGCGGCTTGTCGTGTTCGTCGACGACCAGCAGGGCGCGTGCGACGGCCAGGCAGGTGTCCCAGTCGGCGGTGGATCGCGGTCGCCCGGGGGCCTGTTGGGGAACGGCGGGCGCGGCGGCGGCCGCGGCCGGGGTCAACGCGGCCAGGGCGGCCGTCGTGGTGGTTGCGGCCGTGAACTGCCGTCGGGAGAAGGAAGTTGAGCCGACGGGCGCGCGGTGATTGTCCATGTGCACTGGATACGGGGGCAATTGACCTTCCGGTAGCGCATCGGTCGGTTCATCACCTGAACGGGCAAGCGCATCGTCGGCCGGCCGCGCCCGGCATGCGTCCGCACGCGGGTTTGTGCGGCGCGGATGACGAAACCGTTGACGGGGACATGGCCCACTTCTATCTTCTGACCCAATCACGATCGGAATCACGAACTTCGTTCGAAGTTACGGACAGGGACGGTCTCGTATGCCTCGGATGTCTCGTACACCCCTCAGGAAACGCCGCAGATCACTCATCCTGTGCATGCTCGCCTCGCTGCTGGCCCTGGTGGCGACCACGCAGCCGGCGTCCGCGGCGGACGGCCGCCCGTACACGAACCCGCTGAAGTCGTTCAAGGGCGCCGACCCCTGGCTGCAGTACCACGACGGCAACTACTACCTGATCACCACGACGTTCACCGGCGTCCTCGGCATCCGCAAGTCACCGACTCTCGCGGGTCTGGCCACCGCGCCGAACGTACAGGTGTGGTCGGACACCACGTCGACCCGCAACACCAACATCTGGGCGCCGGAGATGCATCTCTTCAACGGCCGCTGGTACGTGTACTACTCGGCCGGACAGGGCGGTGTGGCGTGCTGCGACTCGCAGCGCACGCATGTGCTGGAGAGCGCCGGCACGGACCCGATGGGCCCGTACACGTACAAGGGCTCGCTCACCGGCTCCAACCTCACGCCGGGCGGCTGGCTGATCGACGCGAGTGTGCTGCAGGCCAACGACAAGCTGTACCTGGTCGGCAGCGGCTTCATCAACGGCAGTACGCAGAGCCTGGTCATCGCGCCGCTGAGCAACCCGTACACCCTGGCGAGCAGCAGCTTCGCGATCATCTCCAGTCCGACCCTGGACTGGGAGCGGTCCGGCATACCCGTCAACGAGGCCCCGGAACCGCTGTACCACAACGGCCGCACCTTCCTCACGTACTCGGCCAGCTACTGCAACACCGCCGACTACAAGCTCGGCCAACTGGAGCTGACCGGCTCGGATCCGCTGAACCCCGGCTCCTGGACCAAGAAGCAGACGCCGGTCTTCCAGCGCAATGACGCGAACGGCGCCTACGGCCCCGGCCACAACGGCTTCTTCGCCTCGCCCGACGGCACCGAGAACTGGATCGTCTACCACGCCAACTCCTCGTCCGGCGGCGGCTGCGGCAACGGACGCACCACCCGGGCCCAGGAGTTCACCTGGAACGCCGACGGCACCCCGAACTTCGGCACCCCCGTCGCCCTCGGCACCACGCTGCCCGGCCCGTCCGGCGAGACGGCCGCGACGCCGACGTCGTACACCCTCGTCAACCGCAACAGCGGCAAGTGCCTGGACGTGAACGGCGGCAGCACCGCCGACGGCACCGACATCTTCCAGTGGACGTGTACCGGCGGGGCCAACCAGAAGTGGAAGGTCGAGGACCTCGGCGACGACACCAACCGGCTGGTCAACGTCGCCACCGGCAAGGTGATGGACGTCGCCGACTGCTCCGCCTCCGACGGCGCGGACATCCGGCAGTGGTCCTGGCTGGACAACAAGTGCCAGCGCTACCGGCTCGTGTTCACGGCGAGCGGTGACTACATCCGGATCCTCAACGAGTCCACCGGCAAGGTCGCCGACGTGGCCGACTGCTCCGCCGCGAACGGCGCGGACGTACGGCAGTGGACGTGGCTGAACAACAACTGCCAGCAGTGGCGCCTCGTCCCCACCACCTGATCACCCGCACTTCTGGAGAACTCCCTTGAGACGCATAGCCGTACGGCTGCTCATGGCCGTCCTCGTCGCCCTGGCGGCCTGCCTCGCCGGACCCCCTCCGGCCGCCCGGGCGGCCGTACCGGACTCCCCCGCCGTGACCTACACCAACCCGATCGCGGAGAAGCGGGCCGACCCGCACATCTTCAAACACACCGACGGCTACTACTACTTCACCGCGACCGTGCCCGAGTACGACCGCATCGTGCTGCGCCGCGCGACGACCATCCAGGGCCTGTCCACGGCCCCGGAGGTCACCATCTGGACCAAGCACACCAGCGGCGTGATGGGGGCGCACATCTGGGCGCCGGAGATCCACTTCATCGACGGCAAGTGGTACGTCTACTTCGCCGCCGGCGCCACCAACGACGTGTGGGCGATCCGGATGTACGTGCTTGAGGGCACCGGAACCAATCCGCTGACGGCCGCCTGGACGGAGAAGGGACAGATCAGGACCCAGTGGGAGAGCTTCTCCCTGGACGCCACGACCTTCGTCGTGGGCGGCGTGCGCTATCTGGCCTGGGCCCAGCGCGACCCGTCCGTGAACAACAACACGGACATCTACCTGGCGAGGATGACCAACCCCTGGACCATCACCGGCACTCCGGTGATGCTGTCGCGGCCCACCTACTCCTGGGAGACCGTCGGCTACAAGGTCAACGAGGGCCCGGCGGTGATCCAGCACGGCGGCAAGGTCTTCATGTCGTACTCGGCGAGCGCCACCGACAGCAACTACTGCCTGGGGCTGCTGTCCGCCTCCGCGAGCGCCGACCTGCTCAACGCGGCGAACTGGGCCAAGAGTTCCACGCCCGTGTTCACCAGCAACGCCGCCACCAGCCAGTACGGGCCGGGCCACAACTCCTTCACCGTCTCCGAGGACGGCAGGAGCGACATCCTCGTCTACCACGACCGCAGCTACAAGGACATCACCGGAGACCCGCTCAACGACCCCAACCGCCGCACCCGCGTCCAGAAGCTGTACTGGAAGGCCGACGGCACCCCGGACTTCGGCATCCCGGTGGCCGACGGCGTCACACCCCAGCGCTTCTCCTCGTACAACTTCGCGGACCGGTTCGTCCGGCACTGGGAGTACCGCGCCCGCATCGAGGCCGGCGTCTCCCCGCTCGCGGACTCGCAGTTCCGCGTCGTCACCGGCCTGACCGGGAGCGGCACGGTGTCGCTGGAGTCGGCCAACTTCCCCGGGTACTACCTGCGGCACAAGAACTTCGAGGTGTGGCTGGAGAAGAGCGACGGCACGGCGCAGTTCGCGTCCGACGCCAGCTTCCACAAGCGGGCCGGGCTCTCCGACGCGGCGGGAGTCTCGTACGAGTCGTACAACTACGCCGGGCGCTACGTGCGGCACCACGACTACCTGCTGGTGGTCCAGGCGCCGAGCACGGCGACGGATCGGGCGGACGCCACGTTCTACGCCCAGTAAAGCCGGCGGAATCTGCCGTTCAGACCCTATGAACGCCCTCTATACAGTGCGAGTATACTCGCACTGTATAGTCGCGACATGCCTTTTCCGATCATTCCGATCAAGAAGATGAAAAAGTCGTGGGCTTGGTTGTCTGCCGCCGCCGTTCTGGTGGCGGCCGCTTCCTTGGTGGCGTTCACGCAGTACGTGCGCCTGGACACCACGTCACCCAGCACCGCCCGGGCCCAGGCCTCCTCCACCGCCCAGGCCCGCATCGGCAGCGTCGACTGCCGCGAGGCCAAGTGCGTCGCGCTGACCTTCGACGCCGGGCCGAGCGAACACTCCGCGCGGCTGCTCGACATCCTGAAGGCGGAAAAGGTTCCGGCAACCTTCTTCCTCCTCGGCAAGCGGCACATCGAGAAGTACCCGGAGCTGGTCGAGCGGATGGCCGACGAGGGCCATGAGGTGGCCAACCACACCTGGGACCACGAGAGACTCACGGAGCTGGACGCCGACGAGATACGGGAGGAGATAGAGCGCCCCAACAAGGAGATAGAGCGCCTCACCGGGCGGCGCCCCACCCTGATGCGCCCGCCGCAGGGCCGTACGAACGACACGGTGCACGACGTCTGCCGCGAGTTGGGGATGTCCGAGGTCCTGTGGAGCGTGACGGCCAAGGACTACAAGACCAATGACTCCAAGCTCATAGAACAGCGTGTCCTGGACCAGACCGAGCGGGACGGGATCATCCTGCTGCACGACATCTACGACGGCACCGTACCGGCGGTGCCCGGGATCATCGACGCGCTGAAGAAGCGCGGGTTCGTGTTCGTGACCGTCCCGCAGTTGCTCGCGCCGGGGAAGGCCGAGCCGGGGAAGGTGTACCGGTGAGCCGTCTCACCGGGTGAGGTGAAAGCGGTGGGGTGAAGGCGGTGCGGGGAGCGGTGGCTCAGCGTGCCGAGAAGACGACCGACCCCCCCTCCTGCCCTGCCTGATCGGCGGTGTACGAAACCCCGTCCGCCTTCAGCCTCTTGGCGTCGAGGAGGCTGATCTCGCCGCCGTGGTTGCCGAGTTGGGCGCCACCGCTGAGGCGGACGGTGAGGCAGGCCCCGGCCGCGAGCGGTCCCGGCGGCACGGCGGACAGCCGGCCCAGCCGGTCCTGGAGGTGCCAGCCGGTGAGGTCGACCGGGGCGGGCGAGACGTTGAGGAGGGTCACCGTCTCGGCCTCGGGGGCGGGACCGCGGGGGTTGACGAGGGCGGCGACGATACGGACGGGCCGGGTGCCGGGCACGGGGCGCGAACCGTCGACGTCCTCGACGGCGTGGCCGGTCACGTCGTCCGTCCTCCAGGACTGGCTCTGGAAGGCGAGGAAGATCCCGACCCAGCGCGACTGCGCCGGGAAGTGGATGAGCAGCCCGCCGTCCTGCCAGACGCCGTCGTCGTCGCGGAAGCGGCGGCTGTTGCCCTGGTTCATGTGGATGTCGTGGACGCCGTTGCCGGGCAGGAAGCCGAAGACCTTGTCCCTGACCTTGGCTTCGGGTCCCCAGCGCTCTCCGAACAGATGCACGCGGGCCTCCGGGTCGGCGACCGCACGGCGGACGGAGTGGTCGAGGAGGTCGGCGAGGTCGTTGTCGGGGCCTTCGAGGTCCGGGGGCAGCTTCCGCATCAGGGACGGGTCGAAGAGGTTGCCGCGCACGAAGTCGAGGTTCGGACCGCCGGGCCCGGGCGGCAGGGTGTTCCAGCCGCTCTCCAACCCCTCCAGACGGGCCGTGATCGGGTGCCGGAAGTCCTCGGCGACGAGGTAGAGCAGCTCGGAGGGCTGCTGCTGGGACAGGACGTTGACGGCGGCGCGGTACTGCGTGCCGTGATCGTCGCTGAGGTGGATCTGGTAGTGCGGCGTGTCGTCGGCGCCCTCGCGCCGGGTGTCGACCGCTCGTCCGATCAGTACGCCATAGGTCTTCAGCGGCATGGCGACCAACTCCCCCGGGAGGCGGACGGATTGCCCGCCCTTGGGTGGCAGCGTAGGGCGCGGGCGGCGTGGCCGAAGCAGAGTTCACCTCGCGTACGTCCGCCCGCCGACGTCCGGCTGGACCGACTGCGCGACGCGTATACGACTGCGCCGATGACCAGCTCCGATTCCCTAAGATCGTTCCGTGGCGAACTTTCTCCTCGAACGCACGGTTCCACTCCCCCTCGACGAGGCGTGGCGCCGCCTGACGGAGTGGCCCCGCCATGCCGCGGCCGTCCCACTGACGCGCATCCGGGTCACCCCACCCGAACCGACCCGTGTGGGCACCCTCGTCATCGCCCGCTCCGGAGTCGGCCCGCTGTCCTTCGACGACCCGATGGAGGTCACGGTGTGGCAGCCCCCGGGGGACGACTCGCCGGGCCTGTGCCGACTGGAGAAGCGGGGCCGGGTGATCACGGGGTGGGCCGAGATCGAGGTGCGGCCCGGGCCGGGAGGGCGGGCGCGGGTGGTGTGGCACGAGGAGGTGCGGGTCCGGTTCCTGCCGGGGGTGGCCGACGGTGCGCTGAAGCGGACGGCTCGGTATGTGTTCGGGCGTGCGGTGAATCGGCTTCTGAGGCAGACGTGACCCCCGTCGAACGGGCGCGCTGGGAGGACCACTTCGCGCGGGGCCGCGGCTTCCGGGGCGTCACGGAGCGGGAACTGCGGCTGCTCGGTGAGGCGATGCGGCCACGCGCCCGCGCCCGGGCCCTGGACATCGGCTGCGGGCTCGGCACCTACGCCGCCGCGCTCGCCGGCCTCGGCCACGACACGCTCGCCGTCGACTGGGCGGATGCGGCGGTGGCGGCGACCCGTGACCGGTACGCGGACCTGGAGCCCCGACTGCGCGTGCTCCGCCTGGACTTCGAGGACGGGGCCGACGTCGCGGCGAAGCTGCCCCGGACCCGGTTCGACCTTGTGACGATGCGGCTGGTCCTGGCCTTCATGTCGGACAAGAGGGCGGTCTCGGACCGCGTGCGGGGGCTGCTGGCGCCGGGCGGGGTGTGGGTGGTGACGACGCCGCTGGCGGAGCGGTTGCCTCAGGAGCGGCGACACATCGGGGTGACGGCACAGGACGTGGCGATCGTGACGGAGGGGTGGGACCGAGGTGAGTGGTACGACCTCGACGCGGGCGGGATGCGATGTTTCGTACTGCGTGCCTGAGACCCACGAAGGGGACATGCCCGAATGGGCGCCGACAAGGAGAGGGAGGCGACGCATATGACGCCGGACGAGGTCGAGGCCCTGGCCGTTGACGGCCTTCGGTGGCTGCTGTCAGCCGGGCGTGACAGCGGGGACGGGGGTCTCATATGGCCGACCAGGCCCTCCGACGACGAGCTCAACCCCATGCTCTACAGCGGCACGGCCTCGGTCGTCCCGGTTCTCCTGGAAGCGTGGCGGCACTTCGGCGACGACTCCTACGCGGACACCGCCGTGCGCGCGGCCCGCGGGCTGGCGGACTCGGTCGAGAGCTGGGAGGACGACTCCCTGTACTTCGGCCGCACCGGCATGGCCCTCGCGCTGCGCGCCGTCCACGTCGACCTGGGCGACACGGCCGCCGGCAGCGCCGCGGACCGGGCCCTGGAGCTGGTGCGCTCCCGCTTCGACGGGACCCGCTGGGGCGAGCTGTTCGAGCTGATGGGCGGGAACGCCGGGATCGGCCTGGGCGCGCTCCTGGCAGGGCAGGAGGACCTCGCCGTCCGGGCGGTGGAGCCATACGCCCGCACGGCCGAGCAGACTCCCACCGGGGTCAACTGGCAGCACCGGCCCGGCGCCCCCGGCCGTATGCACCACATCTCGCACGGCACCCTCGGCATCGTGTACGGCCTGGCCGCGGTCGGCCATGCGACCGGCCGCAAGGACCTGGTCGAGCTCGCGCTGGCCGGTGCCGCGGATGTCCTCTCGCGCGACGAGGGCGGACCCGATGGCTTTCTCGTCCCCCACTCCGACCCGCACCACCGCCCCGACCTGGTCGAGCGCCACAACTACGGCTGGTGCCACGGCCCCACCGGCGACGCCCAGGTCTTCCGCCTGCTGCGGGACCTGTCCCCCGACCCTGCCTGGCCGGCCCTCGCCGACCGCTGCTGGCACACCGTCACGCACTCCGGCCTGCCGAACCGGTTGCGCCCCGGCTTCTGGGACAACAACGGCCGCTGCTGCGGCACGGCGGGCGTCCTCGCCCTCGCCGTCGACCGCATCGCCGAGCAGGACGACTCCCCCGGGTTCGCCCGGCTCCTGGCCGCAGACCTCGCCGCGCACGCCACCCGCGACGGCGACGGCGCCCGCTGGTCCAACGTCGAGCACCGGGCCACCCCGAGCGAACTCGAACCGCAGCCGGGATGGGCCATGGGCAACGCAGGCATCGTGCGCGAACTGCTGCGCTTCGTACGGGTCGTACGGGGAGGCGAGCCGGACTACGCGTTCACGTGGCCGGACCAGCCCGGGGTGACTCGCTCGCGTCAGGCCGACTTGGCCCAGGGCGCGCCGTCAGTAGACGGACAGGCCGTAGGCGCTCAGCACTTCCTGGATCGGCTGGTAGTAGGAGGTCCCTCCGCTGGCGCAGTTTCCGGAGCCGCCGGAGAGGATGCCGATGACCTTGTCGCCGGCGTACAGCGGACCGCCGCTGTCGCCGGGTTCGGCGCAGATGTTGGTTCGGATCAGCCCGTGGACGATGTCACCGCCGCCGTAGTTCACGGACGCGTTGAGGGCGGTGACCACGCCGCATCGGACTCCGGTCGTCGCGCCCCGGGTGCAGACCCGTTGACCGACGTGGGCGGACGCGGTCCCGGTCACGTCGACCGTTCCGATGGTGCCGGGGTGCGGCACAGAGGCGTTGGCGTACCGGACGACCCCGAAGTCGTTGCCGGGGAAGCTGCTGCCGGTGGTGGGGCCGACGGCCGTGTCCAGAGCAGCAGTGGTGTACCAGGTGGGCAGGTCCGCGGTGCAGTGTCCGGCGGTGAGGAAGTAATACGTGGAGCCGCTCCGCACATTGACGCCCGCAGTGCAGCGCCGGCCGGGGGCGTGGATGCCGTCGCCGCCGGACAGGAGCGTGCGCAGCCGGCCGTCGAGGCGTTCGAGGGTGACAGCACCGGCGAACCGGGCGGCGGCGTGGCGGAGTCGGGCAAGCTCGGCGTCCGTGACCGTGGCGTCGGCGAGGACTCGCAACGTCCCGCTCCGCTCGTCCACGGCCCAGGCCGTCCCGTCGATCCCCAGTGATGTGATCGCCGAGGCCGGGCCGGACGCCGAGGGCCGTGTGGGCGGCGGGGCAGCGGACGCTGCCGTCGCGCCGGTGCCGGATACCGTCAGGGCGGCCACGCCGAGCAGACTCAGCGTGTAGGCGATCAGTTGTGAGCGTCTGTTGGTTGTACGGCGTGCTGTCATCCCGAATCTCCCCGAGGACGGTCGGTCGGTTCGGGCACGCCCGACCGGTGACCGGGCGTGCCGGGCTTGCCTGCCGTGGTGCTGGTGTCGTGCGGGATTCGAAGGCGAGCCCGGGCGCCGTCGTGATGTCGCCTGCGACGCCGGGCGGAGACGAAGCAGCGCTCATTGTGCCCGGACGCGTGGGGCGGGGGTAGGGCGTGTTCAGCCGCGGGCCGTGGCGTCGGCGGTCGCGATCAGCACGCCGTCAAGGTTCAGGACGACTTCCGCCGAGAGCCCGAAGGCCGCACCCCAACGAAACCCTCCGTGCTTTCACGCAGCACCAGACGATGCGCCACCACGAGGTCCTGAGGTGAGCGCACCTCGGCCGAGTCGGCGTCCGGCGAGGCGGACCCCGTCGCCTCGTCCATCCGGTGTTGCAGGAGTTCGACGGCGACCTGGGCCACCGCGGCCTTGTCGGGGGCCACGGTGCTGAGGGTGGGGACGCTGAAGCGTCCGGCCTCGACGTCGTCGAAGCCGATGACGGCGACCTCCTCGGGAACGCGGATGCCGTGCTCGTGCAGTGCGCGCAGGGCACCCAGCGCCAGTTGGTCGTTGAGGCACAGCAGTGCGTCGGGGCGGGCGCCCTCGCTCAACGCCCGGGCCACGGCCTCGGCGCCGTCCGGCATCCGGAAGGACTCGACGGGCAGGAGGGCGGCCGGGTCGTGGGCGATGCCCGCTTCCGCCAGCGCGGCGTGGTAGCCGCGGGTGCGGGCCTCGGCCGTGCCCAGGCCCGCGCCGCTGCGTCCGCCGATGACCAGGACGGAGCGGCGGCCGAGCCCGAGAAGGTGCTTGGTCGCTTCCCGCGCGGCCTGTTCGTTGTCGATGGCGACGTGGTCGGCGCCCTTCTCCAGCAGTTCGCCGATCAGCACGGTGGGCGGTGCGCCCGCGCGGTCGCGCAGGTCGTCGGGGGTGAGGGCGAGCGGGCTGAGGATGACTCCGTCGACGAAGCTGGACCCGAATCCGGTCAGTGCCGCCAGCTCGTGCTCGCGATCCGCCCCCGTCTGGTGGATCAGCACCGTGAGGGAGCGCCGCTCGGCCTCGCGGATGACGTGCCGGGCGAGCTCCGCGAAGTACGGGACGTCGAGTTCGGGAACGACGAGAGCGATGATGCCGGTGCGGCCCTGGCGCAGGTGGCGACCGGCGAGGTTCACCTTGTAGCCGAGTTCCTCGATGGCATCGCGGACGACGCGCCTGGTGCGGTCGGAGACGTGGGTGTAGTCGTTGATGACGTTGGACACCGTCTTCTCCGACACGCCTGCGAGGCGTGCGACGTCCTTGATCCTGGGTCGTGCCACCGGAACCTCCCTGCCCCTCAGCGCTGCTGAGTTTATGTCCCGGCAGGTCGCGGATCGGCAGCGCGTCTTTCCGGCCCGTTCGGCCCTCGATTTCCGGCCGTGCCTCCTGGCTCTTTACAGCCAATGTACATCGATGTAAAAACGAGCCATCGCATCGGCTCGACCGGTGCGCCCCCGCCTGACCCTGGCGGTGGACCGCCCCTTGCCATGGGCGCTCCACCGTCGGTCCGGCATGCGTGTCCGGCCGTCGGAAGGTCCGCGATGTTCACCCGCTTCTCCGCCTCACCACCAGCCCCCGCACCCGGCGCGGCACCTGGTCCCACCCGCCGTCACCTGCTGCGTCACGGCACGGCCGCCGCGGGCACGCTGCTCGCCGCCGGCCCGCTGTCCGGCTGTGCCTCACCGGCCGCCGCCGACGCCTCCGCGCTGAGCGTCTGGGACCTGTTCCAGGGCGGCGACGGCATGCTGATGGACGACATGATCAAGGCGGTCTCCGAGGGGCCACAGGGCTTCGAGGTGGAGCGCACGATCCTCGACTGGGGACCGTCGTACTACACCAAGCTGGCCATGTCGGCCGCCGGCGGCCGGGCCTCCGACGTGGCGATCATGCACCTCTCCAGGCTGGCCGGCTATGCGCCCGGCGGCCTGCTCGACCCCTTCGACCTGGATCTGCTCGCCGAATTCGGCGTCAGCCAGAAGGACTTCGCACCCGCGGTCTGGTCGCGGACGCAGCACGACAGGACCGTCTACGCCATCCCGCTCGACGTCCACCCCTTCATCGTGTTCTACGACAAGGAGGCCGCCGACAAGGCGGGCCTCCTCGACTCCTCGGGTGAACTGGCGCCGATGGGCTCCCCGGAGGCCCTGCTCGACGCCGGCAAGGCGCTCGCCGAGGCGACCGGGCAGAAGGGCATCCTGTTCGGGCATGTCACCGACACCGCCCAGACCTGGCGGCAGTTCGCGGCCCTCTACGCCCAGACCGGTGCCGCCTTCACCCTGCCGGACGGCGGGCCCCCGCAGATCGACGTCGACGCCGCGGTACGCGTCGTCGACTTCATGCAGCGGCTCTTCGACGGCCGTACCAACCCCAACAACCTGGACTACAACGGCGCGATGGCCGGCTTCATCGGCGGTCGCGGCGGCATGGTCATGCTCGGCGAGTGGGAGCTGCCCACGCTGAAGCAGTCCGGCATCCCGCTCGGCGCCGCCCCCTTCCCGCAGGTCTTCGACAAGCCGGCCGTCTACACGGACAGCCACAGCTTCGTCCTCCCGCACCAGGAGAACCCCGACCCGACACGCCGCCGCCGGGCCCACCGGTACGTCGCGGAGATGGTCAAGCAGAGCTTCACCTGGGCGAGCGCCGGTCACATCCCCGCCTACCAGCCCGTGATCGCGGAACCGGAGTACGCCGCCCTCGACCCGCAGTCCTCCTACGCGGACGCGGGAGAGATGGCGGTGCTCGATCCGCCCAACTGGTTCGCCGGGGCCGCTTCGAACTTCCAGAACCGGATGTGCCAGCCGCTCCAGTCGGCGCTGCTGGGCAACACCTCCGCCGAGAAGGCGGTTCGTCAGATGGTCCGCGAGGCGGACGCGCTGCTCCGGCAGCCCAACCCGGTGGCCTGACGAGCAGAAGGAGTGACCCACGTGACCACCACCGCACCCCCCGGCGCCGACACCGTGACCGGCCCGGCCGCCGACCGCCCCGGCGGCCTGCGCCGTATCGGCTTCAAGGGCAGCCGCACCACCAAGGGCCCCGGCCTCGTCTTCGTCGTGCCGTTCCTGCTCGTCTTCGTCCTGTTCCTGGTCTGGCCCATCGTGCACGGGCTGTGGATGAGCTTCACCGACAGCTCGCTCACGCTGCGTAACACGGCGTTCGTCGGCTTCGACAACTACGCCGAGGCGTTCGGCGATCCGGACGTCTGGAGCAGCCTCGGCAACACGGTCGTCTTCACCGCCATCTCCAGTGTGCCGCTGGTCCTGATCGCGCTGGCCATGGCCCTGCTGGTGCACAGCGGCCTCGCCGGGCAATGGGTGTGGCGACTGGCCTTCTTCGCTCCCTACCTGCTGCCCGTGACCGTGGTGACGCTCATCTGGACCTGGCTCTACCAGCCGGAGCTCGGCCTGGCGAACCAGTTCCTCGACACCCTCGGCATGGCGCCCGTCGGCTGGCTCTCCGACGAAGCCGTCGCGATGTGGTCGATCGCCGCCCTCACCGTCTGGTGGACGGTCGGCTTCAACTTCCTGCTCTACCTCGCCGCGCTCCAGTCCCTGCCCGCGACCTACTACGAGGCCGCCGCGCTGGACGGCGCCGGAGCCTGGCGGCGGCTGTGGTCCATCACCCTGCCGCAGCTGCGCAGGACCACCGTGCTCGTCGCGATGCTCCAAGTACTGGCTTCGCTCAAGGTGTTCGACCAGATCTACATCCTCACCAAGGGCGGCCCCAACGCCTCGACCCGGCCGGTCCTGGAATACGTCTACGACGTCGGCTTCACCGGCTACCGGCTCGGTTACGCCTCCGCCGTCTCGTACCTCTTCTTCGCCCTCGTCATCGTCGTCTCGCTCGTGCAACTGCGTCTCTTCCGCCAGGAGGACTGACCGTGTCCGCCACCGCAACACCCCTTCGCCCGCGGCGCCGTCCCCCCTTGGCAGCTGCCGAATCGTCCCTGCTCCTCGGCCACGGCCGGCTGCCGCGCGCGCTGGCCGGCACTGCCCTGGCCGTCCTGGCCTCCGTCTGGCTGCTGCCGTTCGTCTGGGCGGTCGCGACCTCGGTGCAGAGCGAGCAGGACGCGGCGTCGCCCGGGCTGTCCCCGATCAAGGGCGCTTTCACGACCGAGGCGTATCAGCAGATCCTGGAGCGCGGGAACGTCACCGTCTGGGCCTTCAACAGCTTCCTGATCGCCGGCCTGGTCACGCTGATCACGGTCGTCGTGTCCACGCTCGCCGCCTACGGGTTCTCGCGCGGCACCTTCCGCGGCCGCCGGACCCTGCTCGCCGTCACCGTGGCCGCGATCCTGGTGCCGCCGCAGCTGCTCGTCGTACCGCTCTTCGAGCAGATGCTGCTCTTCAACCTGGTGGACACCTACGCGGCCGTCATCCTGCCGCAGGTCGTCGCGCCCATGATGGTCTTCATCCTCAAGCGCTTCTTCGACGCCATCCCCCGGGAACTGGAGGACGCGGCCCGGATGGACGGGGCCTCCGAGTTCCGGGTGTTCCTGTCGATCGTGCTGCCGCTGTCGCGGCCGATCGTGGCCGCCGTGGCGATCTTCGTCTTCATCGGGGCGTGGAACAACTTCATGTGGCCGTTCATCGTCACCAGCGACCCGGGCCTGATGACGCTCCCCGTCGGCCTGGCCACCGTCAAGGACGCCTTCGGCATCCAGTACGCCCAGTCCATGGCGTCCGCGCTGCTGGCCGCGCTGCCACTGATCGTGGTCTTCCTCTTCTTCCAGCGCCGCATCGTCGACTCCGTGGCCACCACCGGCCTCGGAGGTTCCTGACCTCACCCCCTCGCCGTACTCACGGGCCGGTGGCATCCCGTCGGCCCCCGATCGACTGGAGCATGTGTGCCCACCCCCTCCGTACCGCGCCCGGAGTACCCGCGACCGCAGTTCGTGCGGCGCGACTGGCTCAACCTGAACGGCGCCTGGCAGTTCGAGACCGACCGAGGGGACAGCGGGCTCGAACGCGGCCTGCTCGGCCGCGAGCTGCGCGACGAGATCCTCGTTCCCTTCCCGCCCGAGTCCGAGCTGTCCGGCATCGGCGACACCGACTTCCTGGAGGCCGTCTGGTACCGACGCGCCCTCACCCTGCCCGCCGAATGGGCCGGACGCCGCGTACTGCTGCACTTCGGCGCCGTCGACCACGACACCACCGTGTGGGCCGACGGCCGCGAGGTCGCCCGGCACCGCGGCGGCTTCACCCCCTTCACCGCCGACCTCGGCGACATCGCGGGCGGGGGCGAGGAGGTCGTCATCACGGTTCGGGCCCGCGACCCCAGGTCCGGCCCGCAGGCCCGGGGCAAGCAGGCAATCCAGTACGCCAACCACGACTGCAACTACACCCGCGTGACCGGCATCTGGCAGACCGTCTGGCTGGAGCCCGTCCCCGATCTGCACCTGCGGCGCCCCCGTATCACCCCCGACCTCGCCGGCTCCGCCTTCCACCTCGAACTCCCGCTGTCCGGCAACCGCCCCGGCCACCGGGTACGCGCCGTCCTCAGCGACGCCCTCGGCGAGGTGAGCCGCGCCGAGGCCCGCGCCGACCTGGACCTGGCCCCGCGCCTGCACCTGCCCGTGCCCGACGACCGGCGCCGTGAGTGGGGGCCGGACGACCCGCATCTGTACGACCTGCGCCTCGAACTCCTCGACACCACGGGCGAGGTGGTCGACAGGGCCGAGAGCTACGCGGGACTGCGCTCCGTCGGACTCAGCGGCAGGACGGTCCTGCTCAACGGCTCCCCCGTCTTCCAGCGCCTCGTCCTCGACCAGGGCTGGTACCCCGACGGACTGATGACCGCGCCCACCGACGAGGCGCTGGTCCGGGACATCGAGCTGGCCATGGCGGCCGGGTTCAACGGGGCCCGGCTGCACCAGAAGGTGTTCGAGGAGCGCTTCCTCCACCACGCCGACCGCCTCGGTTACCTGGTCTGGGGCGAGTTCGGCGACTGGGGCTGCGAGGTCGGCGGCTCCTCGGGCGACAACCAGCGGCCCGACGCCTCGTACGTCGCCCAATGGCTGGAGGCCCTCGAACGTGACTACTCGCACCCCTCGATCATCGGCTGGTGCCCGCTCAACGAGACGTACCAGAAGCTGCACGACCGCATCACCCGGCTCGACGACGTCACCCGCGCGATGTTCCTGGCCACGAAGGCGATGGACACCACCCGCCCGGTGATCGACGCCTCCGGTTACGCCCATCGCGTCGCCGAGACCGACATCTACGACTCGCATCACTATGAGCAGGACCCGGAGACCTTCCGGCAGCTGATGTCAGGGCTCGCCAAGGGCGACCCCTTCGTCAACTCGCACGAGGGCGGGACGCCTTACTCCGTTCCCTACGGTGGCCAGCCGTACTTCGTCAGCGAGTTCGGCGGCATCTGGTGGGACCCCGAGGCGGCCGCCGCCCAGTCCGGCGAGGACCGCAGCGAGTCCTGGGGCTACGGCGAACGCGTCCGCGACGAGGAGGAGTTCCACGCCCGCTTCAGCGGCCTGACCGAGGTGCTGCTGAGCGACCGTGACATGTTCGGCTACTGCTACACCCAGTTGACCGACGTCTTCCAGGAACAGAACGGCATCTACCGCTTCGACCGCGGTCCCAAGCTGGACGTCGACCGCATCCGTGCCGCACAGCTGCGCCCGGCAGCGATCGAGAACCAGGACGACGACCGGGCCTGACAGCGGGAGCAGGACAGGAGAGTGGCGGCTCCCCGCCGTAGGACGGGG
>NZ_JBSGVW010000009.1:0-12476 GCF_053608645.1 Streptomyces sp. NPDC055013 | reverse complement strand
TGTGCTGATGGGGCGGGTCCGTGACCGCGTCGAGCAGTCCGGCGGGGAGCGGTGGGCCGGAACCCCCCCCGGGGCCCCCCCGGGGGCCGCTCCCGTGGGGGGGGGCGCCCCCCGCCGGGGGCGGGGCCCCCCCCCGCTTCGGTACCTGCGGTGCACGCACCCTCAGGTGATGCTGCCGCTCGCGAAGTACGCGCGGCAGACCGTGCCCTCGAAGTCGGTCGCGATCTGCAGCACCCTGCTGCCGTCGGGCGAAGGCAGCAGCGGGGAACTGTAGTTCTGGCAGTAGTTCACTTCGGGATTCGGCACGGTCACCGGAGACGACATCGTGGACCACGGTCCGCTGCCGTTCTGCGTGTTGGTGAGGATCGTGCGCCCGCTGCCTGCGGCGGGGGTGCCGTCCCGGTTGAGCAGGCGCTGGCCGATCAGCAGGATGCGCCCGTTGGAACCGCCGCCCGGCGTCGGCGCCCAGGCGATGGTCGGCGCGGCGCGGAAGTACCTGCCGTCGGCTGTCTCGGGACGGAAGCCGAGGTGGGCCGGGTCTCCCCAGTTCCAGCCGTCGGCGGACGTCCGGTAGTGCACGACGCACTGGTACTGACCGCCCGGGTTGCAGATCTCGTAGCTCATGAAGTACGTGCCGTTGGGCAGCTTCCGCACCACCGGCATACCCGGCCGGTCGGGTGACCAGCTGCTCGCCACGGTGTTCTGGCGGCCCTGCCAGGTCACCCCGTCGTAGCTGCGTACGGCGACGAGCTTCTGGCTGTGCGCCGCGTCGGTCTCGTCCGCGTAGTGGCAGACCAGTGCGCCGTCGGCCGCCACGGAGAACTCGGGTTCCCACAGGCCGCCCGTGCCCTCGGCGACGGCGCAGGACGACAGGTAGGACCAGGTGCGCCCGATGTCGTTGCTGCGCCAGATCCGCAAGGCCATACGACGGTTCGACTCGTCCTGGCCCGCGGAGGCGGCCCAGAGCAGCGTGCCGGCCGGCATCGCGCCGACCCGCCGGGGCAGCTCGAACAGGGTGGAACAGCACAGACCTTGGCCCGCCGCGGACTCCGGGTCGGTGACTGCGCCGACCTGGTGGAAGGTCGCCCCGGAGTCCGTGCTCTCGTGGATGGCGCCGATGCCGTTGTTGCCGTCGAAGGTCACGGCACTGGCGAGGACGCGGCCGTTGGCCGATCCGCTGTGCGCCAGCCGGATGGCACGCGGGTACAGGCCGGTTCCGTCTCTCAGCGGAGTGCCTGTCGCCAAGGGGGCGGTGTCCGTCGCGGCACTCGAGGCGGGCGGCGGGGAAGCGGTGGCGCCGGTGGGTATGGCCAGTGCCAGGCCGAGCGCTCCGGTCAGGGCGACCAGGAGCGCTCGGGCCGGCCGGCGTGCGGAGGGGTCACGACGGCGTCCGAAGGCATGCGGAATGCGCGGAAGCAGCACCGTTCTTCCTTCCTCGAAGGTGAAATTCCGCGCCAGGTTAGAGCCGCGTGTACATCGATGTAAATGGGCCGGAGAGGTTCCGCTCAGCGGGAGTTGTGCTCAGCGGCGGCGCCCCCGCGCCGCCCAGCCGCTGCCGATCCCCGCGACATGCAGGGCGAGACATGTGAGCCCGAGCAGCATGACGTTGGTCGACGTGAAGACGTCGTTGGTGGATATGTCTGCCGCATTGATGAGAAAGGCGATGAAGAACAGGACCGCCGCGATGATGCCCAGCACGATGTGCCTCCTTGGCTAAGGGGAATCGACCGATGGTGCCGTCTCTCGCGTATGCCCCCGGCCGACCGCATCACGCACTGCGGCCTTGGCCGCTGCCCTGCCGGACAGATCGCGCGCGTCGTGCAGAGCGGGCGAAAGGGGGTACGCGGCCGGGAGGGACGAGGAGCGGAGGATCGCGATGTTCGAGGCCGGTGACATCCGGGAGTGGCGCGGCCACGATGTGGTCGACGACAGCGCACGCAGGATCGGCAGACTGGAGTCGATCTATGTGGACACCGCTACCGACGCGCCGTCTTTCGCCACCGTCACGGTCGGCATGCCGACTCGGCACCGCCTGGTGTTCGTTCCCCTCGCCGGTGCGACGGTCGGCCCTGGGTACCTGAAGGTCGCCTACGCAAAGCGCCAGGTCAAAGGTGCGCCGTCCATCGACATGGACGGCGTCCTGCCGGCCGGGGACGAAGGGACGGTCTTCGCGCACTACGACCTGGCGTACAAGCCCGGTGCGGACGGCGAGCGCCGGCTGGCGCGCCGCTGACGACCAACGACGATCCGGGAGGCGGCCGTGGCTCTGTTCTTGTTCCTGCTGCTTGTGGCGGTGGTGCTCGGCTTCATCGGCGTGCTCGCCGAAGGTCTGCTCTACCTGCTGGTCATCGGGGTGCTCGTGGCGATCGTCGACGTCCTCTACGTCGGAATGAAGATCCGGCGAGGCGGCAGGCGCCCGGTGCGATAGGTCTCGCGATCAGAGATGGCCGTGGCCGACCGACGCGGTGGCCCTCACGCCACCGACCCGATCCGCCCCGCCGGCGTCGACGTCGTGTCGTGGTGGATCGGGGTGTGGGCGCCGGTGAGGGAAACGCCGCTGCCGCCCCGCCGGTTGGCGACGATCTCCGAGGCGATCGACAGGGCCGTCTCCTCCGGCGTACGGGCGCCGAGGTCCAGTCCGATGGGGGACCTGAGCCGCGCCAGCTCCAGTTCGGTCACGCCGACCTTCCTGAGCCGCTCGTTGCGGTCCAGGTGGGTGCGGCGGGAGCCCATCGCGCCGACGTACGCCACCGGCAGGCGCAGGGCGAGCTGGAGCAGGGGCACGTCGAACTTGGCGTCGTGGGTGAGGACGCACAGGACCGTCCGGGCGTCGACGGACGTCCGTTCCAGGTACTTGTGCGGCCACTCGGTGACGATCTCGTCGGCCTCCGGGAAGCGGGCCTTCGTCGCGAAGACCGGGCGGGCGTCGCACACGGTCACGCGGTAGTTCAGGAATTTACCGATCCGCACCAGCGCCGACGCGAAGTCGATCGCACCGAAGACGATCATCCGCGGCGCCGGGACGGAGGACTCGACCAGCACCGTGAGCGGGGCGCCGCAGCGCGAGCCCTGTTCGCCGATCTCCAGGGTGCCGGTGCGACCGGAGTCGAGGAACGCACCCGCCTCCGCCGCGACCGTACGGTCCAGTTCGGGGTGGGCGCCGAAGCCGCCCTCGTACGAGCCGTCGGGGCCGACGAGAAGCGCGCGGCCCTTGAGGTCGTCCGGCCCCGACACGATCCGTGCGACCGCCGCCGCCTCCCCGCTCGCGGCCGCCCGCAGCGCGGACGCGAGCACGGGGCGGGCCGGGTCCCCGGCGCGTACCGGCGTGACCAGGATGTCGATGATGCCTCCGCAGGTCAGGCCGACCGCGAAGGCGTCCTCGTCGCTGTAGCCGAAGCGCTCCTGGACGGTCTCGCCGTCCTCGAGCGCCTGTTGGCACAGCTCGTAGACCGCGCCCTCCACACAGCCGCCGGAGACCGAGCCGATCGCCGTGCCGTCGGCGTCCACCGCGAGCGCGGCGCCGGGCTGGCGGGGTGCGCTGCCGCCGACCGCCACCACGGTGGCCACGGCGAAGTCGCGTCCCTGCTCGACCCACCGGTGCAACTCCTCGGCGATGTCCAACATCTCTCGGTCTCCTTGACAGCGGTTGTGCGGAGGGCGGTTCACACTGACCGGCGCACCGGCTAGTGCACGCCCATCCAGCTCTCAATGGGATTGAGGGCGAAAAAGACGATGAAGATGCCTGTCAGGGCCCACATGAACGCCCCGATCTCCCGCGCCTTGCCCTGAGCGATCTTGATGGCGACGTACGAGACGACGCCGGCCGCGACACCGGCCGTGATCGAGTAGGTGAACGGCATGATCACGACGGTGAGGAACACCGGGATGGCGGTGGCCCGGTCGGACCAGTCCACGTGCCGTGCGTTCATCATCATCATGGCGCCGATGACCACCAGGGCCGCCGCCGCCACCTCGCCCGGCACGATCGCGGTGAGCGGGGTGAAGAACAGACAGGCCGCGAAGAACAGGCCGGTGACGACCGAGGAGAGACCCGTGCGGGCTCCCTCGCCCACGCCGGTCGCGGACTCGACGAACACGGTCTGGCCCGACGCCCCCGAGACGCCGCCGATCGCGCCGCCGGCGCCGTCGATGAACAGCGCCTTGGACAGACCCGGCATCCGGCCCTTGTCGTCTGCGAGCTTGGCCTCGGTGCCGACGCCGATGATCGTCGCCATCGCGTCGAAGAACCCGGCGAGCACGAGCGTGAACACGATCATGCCGACGGTCATCGCGCCGACCTCGCCCCAGCCGCCGAACTCGACGTTGCCGAAGATCGAGAAGTCCGGCATGGACACCGCGGTGCCGTGCAGTTCGGGAGCGCCGCTGGCCCACTGCTTGGGGTCGATGACGTCGAAGGCGTTGAGGATGACGGCGAGCACGGTGCCGCCGACGATGCCGATCAGGATGGCGCCGGGGATGCCGCGCGCCTGGAGCATGAAGATGGCGAGCAGCGTGACCGCGAAGAGCAGCACGGGCCAGCCGGCCAGTTCGCCGGCGGGGCCGAGGGTGACCGGGGTCGCCTCGCCCTGGTGCACGAAGCCGGCCTTGTAGAAGCCGATCAGGGCGACGAACAGGCCGATGCCCATGGTGATCGCGTGCTTCAGCGCGAGCGGAATCGCGTTCATGATCATCTCACGCAGGCCGGTGACGACCAGCAGCATGATGACCACGCCGTACATCACACACATGCCCATGGCCTGCGGCCAGGTCATCTGCGGGGCGACCTGCGAGGCGAGCACGCCGGAGACGGACAGGCCGGCGGCGAGGGCGAGCGGCACCTTGCCGAAGAAGCCCATCAGAAGCGTGGTGAAGGCCGCCGCGAACGCGGTCGCGGTGATCAGCGCCTTCTGGGCGAGCGTGTCCCCCGCCGCGTCCTTGCCGGACAGGATGAGCGGGTTGAGCAGGAGGATGTACGCCATCGCCATGAAGGTCGTGACGCCGCCGCGCACCTCTTGCGCGACCGTGGATCCCCGGTGGGATATGTGGAAGTACCGGTCGAGCCAGGACCGTCCGGCCGGGACGCGGGTGCCTTCTCCCGCGTCGTCGGCTGTGGTCGCCGGCTCCAGTGACTGCTGGGTCATGTGGGCCTACTCCCAAGGTTCAAAGGGGCACCCGCGTCGACCGCCCTGACGGTCGACCGACCACGCGTGTGGCGCGGGATTTGGGAAGGTGCTTCGGCCGCACGACCCGGGGGACGGCCCGAGACGAACGAACAGGATGCAACTGTGGTGCTGGTACGTGCTGTGCTGCTGGTACTGCCGGTGTGTCAAGTTCCGCGAGCGGTGCGGTACTTGGTTCCTCCGGGCGGCGCGGCGAAGTGTGACGTTCCCGGCGCCGCCCGGAGAGCCTTGCTGGATTCCTTGCGGATTCCTCGCTGATCCCTACGCCGTACCGGTGAGGTGTTCCGGCCGTACCGGCGTGCGGTTCAGCTCCAGCCCCGTCGCGTTCCGGATCGCCGCGAGGACGGCCGGGGTCGACGACAGGGTGGGGGCCTCGCCGATGCCCCGCAGCCCGTACGGGGCGTGGTCGTCGGCGAGTTCGAGCACATCGACGGGGATGGTCGGCGTGTCGAGGATCGTGGGGATGAGGTAGTCCGTGAAGGAGGGGTTCCTGACCTTCGCGGTCTTGGGGTCGACGATGATCTCCTCCATGACCGCCACGCCGAGACCCTGGGTCGTACCGCCCTGGATCTGGCCGATGACGGACAGCGGGTTGAGCGCCTTGCCGACGTCCTGGGCGCAGGCCAGCTCGATGACCTTGACCAGGCCGAGCTCGGTGTCCACCTCGACGACGGCGCGGTGCGCCGCGAAGGAGTACTGGACGTGGCCGTTGCCCTGGCCGGTGCGCAGGTCGAAGGCCTCGGTCGGACGGTGCCGCCACTCGGCCTCGACCTCGACGACCTCGCCCTCCAGGACGTCCGCCAGGTCGCCGAGGACCTCGCCGCCGTCGGTGACGACCTTGCCGCCCTCGAGGAGCAGCTCGGCGGTGGCCCAGGCGGGGTGGTAGGAGCCGAACTTGCGGCGCCCGATCTCCAGGACCTTCTCGCGAACGAGCTCGCAGGAGTTCTTGACGGCGCCGCCGGTGACGTACGTCTGCCGGGAGGCCGAGGTCGAACCAGCCGAACCCACCTGCGTGTCCGCCGGGTGGATCGTCACCTGGGTGACGCCCAGCTCGGTGCGGGCGATCTGCGCGTGGACGGTGACACCGCCCTGGCCGACCTCCGCCATCGCGGTGTGCACGGTGGCCACCGGCTCGCCGCCGACCACCTCCATGCGCACCTTGGCGGTGGAGTAGTCGTCGAAGCCCTCGGAGAAGCCGACGTTCTTGATGCCGACCGCGTAGCCGACACCGCGTACGACGCCTTCACCGTGCGTGGTGTTGGACAGACCGCCCGGCAGCTGCCGTACGTCCGCGCCCTCGCTGGACTCCCACTGGCGCTCCGGCGGCATGGGCATCGCCTTGACGCGGCGCAGGAGTTCGGCGACCGGCGCCGGGGAGTCGACCGGCTGCCCGGTCGGCATGATGGTCCCCTGCTCCATGGCGTTGAGCTGCCGGAACTTGATCGGGTCCATGCCCAGCTGCTTGGCCACCTTGTCCATCTGCGCCTCGTAGGCGAAGCACGCCTGGACCGCACCGAAGCCGCGCATGGCGCCGCAGGGCGGGTTGTTGGTGTAGAGGGCGATGGCCTCGATGTCGACGTCCTCGACCACGTACGGGCCGATCGCCAGCGACGAGGCGTTGCCGACGACCGCCGGCGAGGCGGAGGCGTACGCGCCGCCGTCCAGCACGATCCGGCACTTGACGTGGGTGAGCTTGCCGTCCTTCGTGGCGCCGTGCTCGTAGTAGAGCTTGGCGGGGTGGCGGTGGACGTGCCCGAAGAAGGACTCGAAGCGGTTGTAGACGATCTTGACCGGCTTGCCGGTGCGCATCGCCAGCAGGCACGCGTGGATCTGCATCGACAGGTCCTCACGGCCACCGAAGGCGCCGCCGACGCCGGACAGCGTCATCCGTACCTTGCGCTCGGGCAGACCGAGGACCGGGGCGATCTGCTTCAGGTCGCTGTGCAGCCACTGGGTGGCGATGTAGAGGTGGACGCCGCCGTCCTCGTCCGGCACGGCGAGGCCGGACTCCGGGCCGAGGAAGGCCTGGTCCTGCATGCCGAAGGTGTACTCGCCCTTGACGACGACGTCGGCCTGCTCGGCGGCCCGGGCCGCGTCACCGCGGAAGATCGGCTGGCGGTGCACGATGTTCGGGTGCGGGACATGACCGATGTGGTGGTCGTCGCGGCCCTCGTGGATGAGGATCGCGTCCGGGGCGGTCGCGGAGGCCTCGTCGGTGATGACGGGCAGCTCGCGGTAGTCGACCTTGATCTTGGCGGCGGCGCGGCGGGCCGTCTCCGGGTGGTCGGCGGCGACGATCGCGACCGGCTCACCGTGGTGGCGTACCTTGCCGTGCGCGAGGACCGGGGTGTCCTGGATCTCCAGGCCGTAGTTCTTCACCTCGGTCGGCAGGTCGTCGTAGGTCATGACGGCGTAGACGCCCGCCATGGCCAGCGCCTCGCTGGTGTCGATGGACACGATCTCGGCGTGCGCGACGGTCGAGCGGAGGATCTGCCCCCAGAGCATGTCCTCGTGCCACATGTCGGACGAGTACGCGAACTCGCCGGTGACCTTGAGGGTGCCGTCCGGGCGCAGCGTCGACTCACCGATGCCGCCCTTGGTCTGCGAACCCTGGGTGATCTTGGTGGGAGCGCCGTTGGTGGGCATCTGCTCAGACCGCCTCTCCCTGCCGGGCGGCCGCGAGGCGGACCGCGTCCATGATCTTCTCGTAGCCCGTGCACCGGCACAGGTTGCCCGACAGCGCCTCACGGATGTCCGCGTCGCTGGGGTTCGGGTTGTTCTCCAGCATCTCGTCGGCGGCGACGAGCAGACCCGGCGTGCAGAAGCCGCACTGGACGGCGCCGGCGTCGATGAACGCCTGCTGGATCGGGGAGAGCTCGGTGCCCTCACCGGTCTGCGAGTCCTGCCCCTTGGCGGCCCACTGCTTGGCGTCCTGGAGCGAGGTACCGCAGGCACCGGTGGCGCAGCCACCGTGCTCGGCACGCTGCTTGGCGAAGTCGGCGAGCCCCTCGACGGTCACGACCTCACGGCCCTCGACCTGACCGGCGGCGACCAGACACGAACACACCGGCACGCCGTCGAGGCGAACCGTGCAGGATCCGCACTCGCCCTGCTCACAGGCGTTCTTGGAACCGGGCAGACCGAGCCGCTCCCGCAGCACGTACAGCAGGGACTCGCCCTCCCACACGTCGTCGGCTTCCTGCGGACGTCCATTGACAGTGAAGTTGACGCGCATCAGGCGACTCCCTCCGTGCGGGCGGCGGTGCCGCGGTACGACTCCCAGGTCCAGGTCAGCGTGCGACGGGCCATGACTCCGACCGCGTGGCGGCGGTAGCTCGCGGTGCCCCGGACGTCGTCGATCGGGTTGCAGGCGCCGGAGCACAGCTCCGCGAACTGCTTGGCGACCGACGGGGTGATGATCTTGCCGTTGTCCCAGAAGCCGCCCTCTTCGAGCGCCGCGTTCAGGAATTCCTCGGCGGCCTTGGCCCGCACGGGTGTCGGGGCGGCCGAGCCGATCCCGGTACGCACGGTCCGCGTCTCGGGGTGCAGCGCGAGCCCGAAGGCACACACGGCGATGACCATGGCGTTGCGCGTGCCGACCTTGGAGTACTGCTGGGGCCCGTCGGCCTTCTTGATGTGCACGGCCCGGATCAGCTCGTCGGCGGCCATGGCGTTGCGCTTGACGCCCGTGTAGAACGCGTCGATCGGGATGAGGCGCGTGCCACGCTCGGCCGACTCGACCTCGACCTCGGCGCCTGCCGCGAGGAGGGCGGGGTGGGCGTCACCGGCCGGGGAGGCGGTACCGAGGTTGCCGCCGACGCCGCCGCGGTTGCGGATCTGCGGGGAGGCGACCGTGTGCGAGGCCAGCGCGAGGCCGGGCAGCTCGGCGCGCAGTTCCTCCATGATCTTGGTGTACGGGACGGAGGCGCCGAGCCGCACGCTGTCCTCGCCGACCTCCCACTCGGTGAGGTCGCCGATGCGGTTCAGGTCGAGGAGGTACTCGGGCCGGCGGTGGTCGAAGTTGATCTCGACCATCACATCGGTGCCACCCGCAATCGGCACAGCGGTGGGGTGCTCGGCCTTCGCGGCGAGCGCCTCCTCCCAGCTGGCGGGGCGAAGGAAGTCCATGACCGGCTCTCTTCTTCGTCTCGTGGGTCGTACGGTTTGAGCCAGATCAGGTGCGGCGGGCCCGGCTCGTTCATGTGCTGTTAACGCGGATTGACGTCAGTACACAGCGCCGTGCTCCATCGCGGTCAGTCACGGAAACCATGAAGGAGTTGGCTGGCCAGGGCGGGCATCTTGTAGATTCGTATGAACGGGGGTCACCAGTAACCTCCGCGTTTTTCTCTGGAAACACCGGGCACAGGCTTGTGACCTGGGACACCGTCCGAAAGACGACGAGCACCGCCCCCGGCGCCGCTCATCGGCCCGTCGACCGGGCCCCACCCACAGACCATCAAGATCCATCGTAGATTTCGAGACAAAGAACGGCGGCGACGAGAATGCGGCTGCGCGCACTGCTGGACACCGACGCGCTGGGCCTCAAGCTGCTCGGCGGCGAGGACGAGCTGGACCGCACCGTGCGCGGTGTGATGACCACCGACCTCAGGGACCCCAGCCGCTATCTCTCCGGCGGGGAGCTGGTGCTCACGGGATTGGCGTGGCGTCGCAACGCCGCGGACTCCGAACCTTTCGTCCGCATCCTGGCCCAGGCCGGGGTGGCGGCGCTGGGGGCCGGTGAGGCCGAGCTCGGCGACATCCCCGACGACCTGGTGCTGGCCTGCGCCCGTCACCGTCTGCCACTCTTCGCGGTGCACGAGTCGGTGGCGTTCGCGACGATCACCGAGCATGTCGTACGGCAGGTCAGCGGCGAGCGGGCCGGGGATCTCGCGGCCGTGGTCGACCGGCACCGCCGGATGATGACCTCGGGCCCCGCGGGCGGCGGCCCGGACGTGGTCCTCGACCTCCTCGGCTCGGACCTGGACCTGCAGGCCTGGGTGCTGTCGCCGGCGGGGCGGCTCATCGCGGGCTCGAAGGTCGGTGGCCCGGCGCTGCCCGCCGACGTGTGCGCGAAGCTGGCGGCGGAGCATCTCTCGGCCGCCCGCACGGGCCGCCGCGGCCCGCACCGGATGACCCTCGGCACCACCCTGTACTCCCTCTTCCCGATCCGCAGCAGCGGCCGCTCCGCGGCGCAGGCGGCACGGGACGTGCGCGAGACGGTCCTGTCGGACTGGCTGCTGGCCGTGGAGGCGGACGCGAGCGACTGGCCCGAGGAGCGGCTCGACCTGCTCCAGGGCGTCACCCAGCTGATCGCGGTGGAACGGGACCGCAGGGACGCGGCACGCACGGTCCGCCGCCGCCTCGCGCAGGAAGTCCTCGAACTGGTCCAGACGGGTGCGGCGCCCGCCGAGATCGCCGCGCGCCTGCGGGTCGCGGCACCGGTGCTGCTGCCGGGCCTGGGGGCCGCCCCGCACTGGCAGGTCGTGGTGGCCCGAGTCGAATGGGAGGGCAGCGACATCGAGGCCGGCCCGACCGCCCAGTCCCTGCTGGAGGAGATCCTGGTCGACCCGCTCGCGACCGGCCCCGAGCCCTCCGACCGCATCGCGGTGGCCCACACGGGCGACGAGGCCATCGCCCTGGTCCCCCTCCCGGCGGTCTCCGCGGAGCACGACGGCTCGGAGGCGGGCATCCACGCGGACGCGCTCCTGGACTCGGTCCGCGACCCGCTCTCCGCCGGCCTGGACGACGACGGCCGGGTCACCCTCGGCGTCAGCGCGGCGGTGCACTCGGCGGAGGGCCTGCGCGGCGCCCTGGAGGAGGCCCGCCACGCCCGCCGGGTGGCGGCGGCGCGCCCCGGGAGGGTCTGCGCGGCGGGCCACCAGGAGCTGGCGTCCCACGTCCTGCTGCTCCCGTTCGTCCCGGACGACGTACGCCGAGCCTTCACGGCCCGCCTCCTCGACCCGCTGCGCGACTACGACCGCCGCCACCGCGCGGAGCTGATTCCCACCCTCGAGGCCTTCCTCGACTGCGACGGCTCCTGGACCCGCTGTGCGACCCGTCTTCACCTGCACGTCAACACACTGCGCTACCGCGTGGGCAGGATCGAGCAGTTGACGAGTCGGGACCTCTCCCGCCTGGAGGACAAGCTGGATTTCTTCCTGGCATTGCGGATGAGTTGAGCTCACACCGGCCCCCCGCCGGATGGCACCAAGTGCCGCCACTGTCCCACGACTTTGTGAAATCCTTCACCCACCCTCTTGGCCGGGCGCGCGGATTCGTGCTGAGATGCCGCCACCACTCAACAGCTCAATGGTGTGCTCGGGGAGGGCGAGGTGGCGTATACCGCCATGTCTGGTAACGGAACGACCGCCGGTGACGATCCACTCCAGACCGCGGTATGGCGGCTGCGCTCACGCGCCTGCTGGGCGGACGCGGCGGCGCTGCTACAGCCGGTCACCGCGCAGGCCGCGCTCCAGCGCGCGGCGTTGCTGGTGGAGCGCTGTCTCTACACCGAGCAGGGCTGGGAGGAGGCCGAGGACGCACTCCGTACGGCCGAGGCGCTCGCTCACAGTGACGACGAGCGGGGCGCCGCCGCTTGTGAACGCGGGCAACTTGCCTACGCGGCGACGCTGCACTCAGTGCGCGACCGGGCCGACGAGGCGCGGGCCGCGCTGGGGCGGGCGGCGGCGCTGATCCCTCCGGGGGTGGCGGGGAGGGCGTTGCTGGACTTCCGCCGCGGTCTGCTGGCGGAGAACCTCGCACGTTCGCCGCAGGCGGCCCGGGCCGCGTACCGCCGGGCACATGCGGGTGCGACGGCCCATGCCGACCCGCTCCTCCTGTCCTTCACCTGGCGCCACCTGGCCGGACTCGCACTGCGCGAGGGGGAGTTGGCGGAGGCGCGGCACGGGTTCGCCGAATCTCTCCGCATCCGCGAGGAGCTGGGCTACCTGGTGGGTACCGCACCCGCGCTGGCGTCCCTGGCCGACACGGAGACCGAACCGGAAGCGACGCGGCTGCGGGAGGAGGCGCGACGCCTCTTCCGTCTTCTGGGCGGAGTGCCCACGTGGCTGGCCGCCCACCTGTCCCCGACTCCCCCGGCAGCGGACGCCGCCACGGCGTGACCCTCGAAGTCTTTACCTGTCCCGCCTCCAGGGACTGCGCCCCTTCGACCCCGGCCCCTGGGGGCTGCCGCCCCCAGACCCCCGCTGTCGGCCTGAACGGCCTCGTCCTCAAACGCCGGACGGGCTGAAAGGCCTGTGATTGAGACTATAAGTGTCGTCGGCAGGTGTGCAGCCC